>JALYYN010000386.1 GCA_030946525.1 Actinomycetota bacterium
GATCACAAGGAGTGATGCCGCATACCCGCACCGGAAGCCGCCGACCTCAGGATCAACGACCGGATCCGGGCGCGTGAAGTGCGCCTCGTCGATCCCGACGGCAATCAGCTCGGGATCAAGAGCCTGCCCGAGGCCCTCTCGATCGCGAGGGAGCTCGAGTTAGATCTGGTCGAGGTGGCGCCTCTCGCCGAACCCCCGGTCTGCCGGATCCTCAACTACGGCAAATGGAAGTACGAGGCGGCCCAGCGCGACAAGGAGTCACGCAAGAAAGCCAGTACCAGTTCCATCAAGGAGATGAAGTACCGGCCCAAGATCGGTGGCGGGGACTTCGAGACCAAGACCCGCAAGGTCGGCGAGTTCATCGAAGAAGGTCACAAGGTCAAGATCACCATCATGTTCCGTGGCCGGGAGGTCGCCCACCCCGAACTGGGCAAGCGCATCCTCGACCGCATCGCCGAGCACCTGCCCCTCGCCAAGGTCGAGGCGGCCCCCAAGCTCGACGGGCGGAACATGGTGATGGTGCTGGCTCCCGATCGGCGGGCCCGGGCCGCCGCCAAGGCGGGAACCGCCGAGGCACACGCCGACGCACCCCCCGCCAACCCGCCCCCACCGCCCCCCGCCCCGTAGCGGCCCGCCACCCAGCCGCAAGGAGACACGCAATGCCCAAGATGAAGACCCACCGGGGCGCCGCCAAGCGCTTCAAGGTGACCGGCACCGGTCGCATCATGCGCCGGAAGGCGTTCCGGTCCCACATCCTGGAGAAGAAGTCGTCGGTCCGCACCCGCCGCCTGGCCCGCCCGGCCGAGGTGGTCGGCGGCGACAAGGCCCAGGTCAAGCGCATGTTGGGGCTCTAACCATCCGCAGTCCAGACGTTCCCGCAATACCCGCAAGAAATCAGCAAGTCCCCCTGAACCGCCCGCACGCGACCCGGTAACCCTGGTTGCCGCCGACGGGGCAGGGGCCCCCGTCGGCAAGCAGTGGGCGTGGTGCGCAGCACCCGGGTGCCCGCTGCCAGAAACAAGGAGCTCGAATGGCCAGGGTCAAGCGCGCCGTCCACGGTCGCAAGCACCATCGCGCCGTCCTCGAACAGGCCAAGGGCTACTACGGCAACCGCAGCCGGAGCTACAAGTCCGCCAACGAGGCGGTCATGCACGCGCTCCACTACGCCTACCGCGACCGCCGGGCCCGCAAGGGCGACTTCCGCCAGCTCTGGATCCAGCGCATCAACGCCGGGTGTCGCCTGAACGGCACCAGCTACAGCCGGTTCATCGCCGGCCTGCGGGAGGCCGGGGTGGAGGTGGACCGCAAGGTCCTGGCCGACCTGGCCGTGACCGACGCCACCGCGTTCGCCGCCCTGGTCAAGCTGGCAGGGGAGAGCCGCCAGGCCTCGTGAGCCCCGGGCCGGGCCCCGGCCGGCGCGGCACCGCCGGAACGGGCCCGGGCCTGTCCTTCACCTCGGCGCGCGTGAAGCGGTTGCGCCAGCTCGTCGCCCGCCCGGCCGCCCGGGCCCGGGAGCGGGCCTTCGTCATCGAGGGCGCCACCCTCGTCGCCGATGCCCTCGACGCCGGCGTCGCCATGGAATGCCTGTTCGTGGCCGCTCCGGATGGGCACCGGGGGGACCTCCCGGCCGTGGTCGGCCGGTGCGAGGAGACCGGCATCCCCGTCCACGAGCTGGCCCCGGGGGTGTTGGAGCGGGTGGCGAGCACCGTCAGCCCCCAGCCTGTCGTGGCCGTGGCCCGTGCCGTCGACGTCGACATCGAGAGCCTCGCCGCCGCCCGCCTGGTGCTGGTGTGCATCGACGTCCGCGACCCCGCCAACCTCGGCACCATCCTACGTAGCGCCGAGGCGTCCGGGGCGGGCGGGATAATCTGCTGCGACGGTTCGGTCGATCTCTACAACCCCAAATGTGTGCGGGCGTCGGCCGGCTCGCTGTTCCACACGCGGATCGTGGCTAGAGGAGAGCCGGTGCAGGTGCTCGCGACGCTGGGCGGATGGGGCCTCCGTCGGCTAGGTACGCGAGCCGTCGGCGGCACGCCCTACCACCTGGCCGACCTGGCCGCACCGACTGCGCTGGTGCTGGGCAACGAGGCGCAGGGCCTGACGGCGGCGGCGGCGGCCGCCGTCGACGGCTGGGTGAGCATTCCCATGGCCGGGCGGTCCGAGTCGTTGAACGTCGGGATGGCCGCTGCCGTGCTCTGCTTCGAAGCTGCCCGCCAGCGGTCTGCATGAGCGCGCCGGCCGTCGAGAGACTCCCGGACGCCGTCCTGGAGCTGGACGCCGACCTGCGGGTGCTGACCGCCAATCCGGCGGTGGCGAAACTGACCGGGCTGCCGCCGGAGGCCATCGTCGGCCGAGCCCTGACCGAGGCCCTCCGTCCCCGGGACCCGACGGGCAGGGATCTCTGCGCCCAGGGCTGGGACCGGTCGACCAGCCTGCGCTCGGTCACCCGCATCCCCGAGCGTGAGGTTCTCCTGCGCGGGGCCGGCAACCGGGACGTCCGGGCCCTGGTGACCGGGCGCTACGAGCGCGACGGCGACGGGCGGGTCTGCGGAGCGATCCTCGTCCTGCGCGACGGCGCCCGGCGGCGGTCGGGGGCCACCGACGGCATCGAGGTGATCTCGACCGTCAGCCACGAACTGCGTTCGCCCCTCACCTCGGTCAAGGGCTACACCAGCCTGCTGCTCAACCGATGGGAGCGCCTGGGCGAGGAGCAGAAGCGCATGATGCTCGAACAGGTCCACCACGACGCCGACCGCGTGACCCGGTTGGTCACCGAGCTGCTCGACATCAGCCGGCTGGAGAGCGGCCGCCTGGTCCTGCGCAGGCAGATGGTCGACGTCGTCGCCCTGGTGAACGGCGTGGTCGAGAAGGTACGCATGATGGAGGCCCAGCTCTCGGCCGACGTGGACTTCCCCGAGAATTTCCCGCGTGTCTACGCCGACCCCGACAAGATCGAGCAGGTGCTGACCAATCTGGTGGAGAACGCGGCCAAGTACGCCGACCCCAAGAGCATGGGGGTGTCGGGGTCGATGGGCGACGGCCGGGTCACCATCGCGGTGTCCGACCACGGCGAGGGCATCCCCGCCACCGACCTGCCGCGTGTGTTCACCAAGTTTTTCCGCCGGGCCGAGACCCGCCCGACCGGCTCGGGGCTCGGGCTCTGGATCAGCCGGGGCCTGGTGGAGGCCCACGGTGGTCGGTTGATCGTCGAGTCGGAGGTCGGGGTCGGCTCCACCTTCCGCTTCACCCTGCCGGTCGCCCCGCCGGAGGAGCTCCGGTGAGCGACCTTACCGTGACCGGGGTGTCGACCCTGGTCGACCGGGTGGCAGCGACTGCGTCCCTCGACGAGCTGCGGGCGACGGAACAGGATCTGCTGGGAAAGCGCTCCGACCTGGCCCGGATGCACCAGCAGCTCGGCGCCCTGGACGTGGAGGAGCGCAAGGAGCGAGGCCGGATGCTCCACGGGATGCGGTCGCGACTCGAGGAGGCCGTCGCCGCCCGCCGGGCCGAGCTCGAGGCGGCCGAGCGGGAGGCCCGGCTCGACGCCGAGCGCCTCGATCTCACCGAGGTCGTGGGCCGGGTGGCCCGCGGCCATCGCCACCTCGTCACCCGGGCCCGGGACGAGCTCGAGGATCTCTTCGTGGGGATGGGGTACAACGTCGCCGAGGGTCCCGAGGTCGAGACCGACTGGTACAACTTCGAGGCCCTGAACATGCCGCCGGCCCATCCGGCCCGCAGCATGTGGGACACCCTGTACGTGAAGCTCGGTGCCGCGGAGTCGACGTTGCTGCGCACCCACACGTCGCCGGTGCAGATCCGGGTGATGCAGGCGGAGCCGCCGCCCATCTACGTGGTCGCCCCGGGGCGCTGCTACCGCAGGGACACCCCCGACGCTCGCCACCTGCCCGTCTTCCACCAGATCGAGGGCCTGGTCGTCGACCGGGGGATCACCTTCGGCGACCTGGCCGGCACCATCGAGGCCTTCACCGGCGCCTACTTCGGCCCGGGCATCCATTCGCGCCTGCGTCCGTCCTACTTCCCCTTCACCGAGCCGTCGGCCGAGTTCGAGGTGAGTTGCATCTTCTGCGGGGGGACGGGCTGCCGGGTCTGCTCGCACACCGGGTGGATCGAGCTCGGCGGCTGCGGGATGGTCGACCCCAACGTCTTCGCCGCCGTGGGCATCGACCCCGAGGTGTACTCGGGCTTCGCCTTCGGTTTCGGCATCGACCGTTGCGCCATGATGCGCCACGACGTGGACGACATCCGCCACTTCATCGCCAACGACGTCCGCTTCCTGGAGCAATTTTGAATCGCCCTCGCTCGTTCGCTTCGCTCACTCCGCTCGGCCCCCCTAGCGGCACCGCGCGCTGATGCGGGTCCCTCTTTCTTGGCTCACTGACTTCGCGCCCTTCTCCGCCGCTCCCGCGGATCTTGCGGCGACCCTCAGTGGGCTGGGGCTGGTGGTCGAGGGGATGGAGGCGGTCGGGGAGGGGCTGGCCGACGTGGTGGTGGCCCGGGTGCTCGGGACCCGGGCCCATCCCAACGCCGACAAGGTGCAGGTGGTGGACGTCGACGCCGGCGACGGGGAGGCCCTGCAGATCGTGTGCGGGGCGTTCAACTTCGGAGCCGGGGATCTCGTCCCGCTGGCGCCGGTCGGCGCCCGGCTCCCCGGGGGGATGCAGATCGGCCGCCGCAACGTCCGGGGCCAGTGGTCCAACGGGATGCTGTGCTCGGGCGCCGAGCTGCGTCTGGGCGGAGGGGTGAACGGGGCCGACGCCGACGGGATCCTGATCCTCGACGGCTCCCTCGACCCCGGCACGCCGCTGGCCGAGGCCCTGGGCATCGTCTCCGACGTCGTGTTCGACCTCGACGTGACCCCGAACCGCCCTGACGCGCTCTCGGTGGCCGGCGTCGCCCGTGACCTCGCCGCTGCGCTCCGGCTGCCCTTCGCCATCCCCGACCCGCCGGCCGTCGGCGGCAGCGGCAGCGGTGGACCGGCGTCGACGATCTCCGTGGCGGTCGAGTCGCCCGACCTGTGCCCGCTGTTCACCGCCACCAGGCTCGGCGGTGTGGCTGTCGGGCCGTCGCCGCCCTGGCTGGCCCGCCGGTTGACCCTGGCCGGCATGCGGCCCATCAGCAACGTGGTCGACGTCTCCAACTACGTCATGCTCGAACTGGGCCAGCCCACCCACCCCTACGACCTCGACCGGCTCCCGGGCCGCGGCTTCTCGGTGCGGCGGGCACGCCCCGACGAGACCCTGGTGACCCTCGACGACGTCGAGCGACGCCTGGGCCCCGACGACTGCCTGATCTGCGACGCCGAGGGGACGGCGATCGGCATCGCCGGGGTGATGGGCGGCGCGTCCAGTGAGATCTCGCCGACGACATCCGACGTCGCCCTGGAGGCGGCGTGGTTCGACCCGGTCGCCATCGCCCGGACGTCCAAGCGCCTCGGCCTGCGCACCGAGGCGTCGGTGCGCTTCGAGCGGGGCCTGGATCCCGAGGGGGTGGGCCGGGCCGTGGCCCGGTTCTGCCAACTGGCCGGCGAGGTGGCGGGGGCCACCGTCCCGGGCCCGCCCGTCGAGGCCGGCGGCGCCCTGCCGCGGCCGGCCCGGGTGGTGGTCCGGACCAGCCGGGTCAACGAGATCCTCGGCACCTCGCTGTCCCCGTCGGACGTCTCCGGGCACCTCCAGCCCATCGGGTTCCTGTGCACGCCGACGGGCGACGGTGACTTCCGCGTCGACATCCCGTCCTGGCGGCCCGACAGCGAGCGCGAGATCGACGTCATCGAGGAGGTGGCCCGCCACCACGGCTACACCCGGATCGAGCGCACCATGCCGGCCGTGACCCGGGTGGGCCGGCTGACGCCCTACCAGCGCGACCGGCGCCGGGTGCGCGAGGTCCTGGTGGGGGCGGGTGTGTCCGAGGCGTGGGCCAGTTCGTTCCTCGCCCCCGAGGATCTCGTCCGCGCCGGGCTGCCGCCCGAGGCGGTCGAGGTCGAGAACCCGATGGCGGCGGAGGAGTCGGTCCTGCGGCCGTCGTTGCTGCCCGGCCTGCTCCGGGCCCTGGCGTTCAATGCCGACCATCGCCGCCCCGAGGTCGCCCTGTTCGAGATCGGCCACGTGTTCCTGCCGCCGGCCCCGGGCTCGGGAGCGCAGCTTCCCGTGGAGCCGGAGAACCTCGCCGTGGTCCTGGGCCGCCGGGAGGCCCCCGACGCCATCCGCATCTGGGACCTGCTCGCCGAGGACTTCCGGCTGACCGACGTGGGTGTCGAGGCCGCCGCCGTCCCCGGTCTCCACCCGACCCGCAGCGCACGGATCGTCGTCGCCGGCCGACCGGCGGGCGCGGTGGGAGAGGTCGACCCGCGGATCCTCGCCGCCCACGACATCGACGGCCGGGTGGGCTGGCTGGAGGTCGACCTCCGCCTGGTGCTCGAGTCCCCCCGGCGGCCCGCCACCTACCGTCCGGTCAGCCGCTTTCCCTCGGCCGACATCGACCTGGCCTTCGTGGTCGACGACGCCACGCCCGCCGCCGCCGTCGAAGCGACATTGCGCCAGGCGGGCAGGGACCTGCTCGAGAGCCTGGAGCTCTTCGACGTCTTTCGGGGCCCGCAGCTCGCCGGCGCCCGGAGCCTGGCCTGGCGGCTGCGCTTCTGCGCCCTCGACCACACCCTTACCGAGGACGAGCTCACCGGCCTGCGGCTGCGCTGCATCGACGCCGTCACTGCGACCCACCCCGCCCGCCTCCGGGGCTGACCGGCACCGCCGACCCGCCGGCGTCGCCGGCCTAGTGGGCCAGCCCGGCGACGATGTTGATCGTCATGGCGATGATGGCGGTCCCGAAAAGGTAGGACAGAAGGCCCTGCCTGAGGGCTGTCCGCCGGATGACCTTCGTCTGCAGATCGGTGTCCGAGACCTGGTAGGTCATGCCGATGGTGAAGGCCAGGTAGGCGAAGTCGCGGTAGTCGGGGTCGTCCTTCTCGTTGAAGTCGATGCCACCGCCGCCGGAGTAGTACAGGTGGGCGTAGCGGAGGGTGAAGACGGTATGGACCATCACCCAGGCCAGGACGACGCTGACCACGCCCAGGCCGGTCATCGCGGCGACGGCGGCGCCCTGGGCCGACGAGGCCTTGATCAGGATGAAGGCGACCCCGATCAGGCTGGCGACGGAGGCGGCGAGGACCACCAGGTCGGCGGTGACCCGCGACTCGTCCTCCCGCGTGGCGATGGCCCGGGTCCGCCCGCTCCCGGCCTTCAGCATGGTCGCCCACGCCACCCCGACGAACGTGCCGGCGATGCCACACCACGCCACCAGGACGCTGATCTGCCACGGGGCCAGGAAGGCGACCACGCCGCCGACCACCAGGCCGACCACCAGGCTCGTGGTCAGCCGTCTGCTGGCCGACGGCCAGGTCTCGGTGGTGGAGGGATCGGCTGGAGCGGCGATGCCGCAGCCTGCCACCCCGACTGGGAGGTCGCTACTGCATCCCGGGCACACCCCCCCCCGGTCCCGCGTCGCCGGTCGCGGTCGCGGGGCGGACGGTGCTCTACTTCCAGTCGGCGATGGCCTTGTTGGCGTCGTCCATCTTCGTACGCGCCGCCTTCATCTCCCGCTGCGCCTCCTCGACGATGCTGGCCTGGTTGGCGACCTGGCCGCCGCGGATGCAGGTCGGCACCGCGGTGCCCACCGCGTCGAGCCCGCCGCGCACCGCGGTGTCGACCGTCGGGTCGGGCACCGGCAACCCTTTGCGGGCCCCTGCGAGGTCGTCCTGGAGTTGGTTGCACGACGACAGGACGGAGGGCCGGTCACCCTTGGACAAGGCGTCATTGGCCGAGTCGACGTCGAGGCTCACCGCAGCGACGGTGGGCCCGTAGCGCTTCTGCCAGTCGGCCTTGGTGGTGGCCGCGCCGCCCGCCGAGCCTCCGCCGCATGCGCCGCCCAGCAGCGATGCGGTCAGGAGCGCCGGACCCAGAACCCGCTTTGAATAAAGATTCATCGTGGTGTATGTTCAATCCGTGTTCGAGGTCGGGATCGTCGGAGCATCAGGGTACGCGGGCGCCGAGCTCCTCCGCCTGTGCCATCTCCATCCGCACGTGGACGTGGCGTGGGCGACCGGTGACACCCAGGCCGGGAGCCTAGTCGGCGCCCTCTATCCGAGCCTGGCCGCCGCCTATCCGTCCCTGGCGTTTCAGACGATTGACGAGGTCCTGGGCGACGAGGCGGTCGGCCTCGAGGTCGACCTCGTCTTTCTCGCCCTGCCCCACGGGGCGTCGCAGCGACTGGTGGGCGGGCTGCTGGACCGGGGGACCAAGGTCGTCGACCTCGCCGCCGACTTCCGCCTGCGCGACCCAGCGGTCTACGAGCGCTGGTACGGCGAGGCCCACGTTGCGCCCGAGCTGATCGGGCGCTTCGCCTACGGACTGCCGGAGCTTCACCGCAACGACATCGCCAAGGCGGACGCGGTGGCCTCGGCCGGCTGCTATCCGACGGCGGCCGCCCTGGCCCTGGCGCCGCTGGTCGCCGCCGGCGCCGTCGAGCCGACCGGTATCATCGTCGATGCCGCCAGCGGGGTCTCCGGGGCGGGGAGGAGCCTCAAGCACGGCACCCATTTCGGCACCGCCAACGAGGATTTCACCGCCTACGGCCTGCTCGACCACCGCCACACGCCGGAGATGGAACAGACCGTCGGGGCCACGCTTCTTTTCACGCCCCATCTGGCCCCGATGACCAGGGGCATCCTGGCCACCTGCTACGCCCGCCCGGCGGCCCCGACGTCGACCGCAGCCGTGTTGGGCCTGCTGGCCGACGCCTACCGGGACGAGCCGTTCATGGTCGTCGGCTTGGCCATTCCGTCGACCAAGGCGACGTGGGGATCGAACAGCGTCCATCTCACCGCCCGTTCCGACGAGCGCACCGGGTGGGTCGTCGTGATCGCCGCCCTCGACAATCTGGTCAAGGGCGCGTCGGGTCAGGCCGTCCAGTGCGCCAACCTCGTACTCGGCCTCGACGAGGCGGCGGGCCTGTCCTCGATCGGGGTGTACCCGTGAAAATCGTGAACGGGTTCGTGGCGTCGGGCGTGGCCTGCGGCGTGAAGGAGGGCGGCGCGCCGGACCTGGCGCTGGTCGCCACCGCCGACGGGCGACCCGTCCCGGCCGCCGCCGTCTTCACCACCAACCTGGCGCCTGCGGCGCCCGTGCAGGTGAGCAGGGCCCACCTCGAGGCGACGGGCGGGTACGCCTCGGCGGTCGTGCTCAACAGCGGCAACGCCAACGCCGCCACCGGCCGCACCGGCCGGGAGCACGCCGAGCGGATGTGCGCCCTGGTGGCCGCCGGCCTCGGCTGCCGCCCCGAGGAGGTGCTGGTCTGCTCGACCGGGCTCATCGGGATCCCCCTGCCGATCGGAGCCGTCGAGTCCGGGATCGGGCCGCTCCTCGCCGCCCGCCGGGCCGACGGGCTGCACGCCGCCGCCCTGGCCATGATGACGACGGATGTCTCGCCCAAGGACGTCCTGCACCGCGGGGAGGGCTTCGTCGTCGGTGGGATCGCCAAAGGGGCGGCCATGCTGGCCCCGCACATGGCCACCATGCTAGCGCTGCTGACCACCGACGCGGCGGCCACGCCGGCCGAGCTCCGCCGGGCCCTGACCGCGGCCGTCGCCCACTCCTTCAACGACCTGTCGGTGGACGGGGCGACGTCGACCAACGACACGGTCATCGCCCTGGCCGGTGGCTCGGCCGGTTCCCGACCCGGGCTGGCCGGGACCATGGCGGAGGTGTGCGCCGAGTTGGCCACCCTGATGGCCGACGGCGCCGAAGGCGCCACCAAGCGGATCCGGATCGTGGTGCGGGGCGCGGCGTCGGCCGACGATGCCCGGCGGGCCGCCCGGAAGGTCGCCGAGAGCCAGCTCGTCCAGTGTTCCTTCTACGGCGCCGACCCGTACTGGGGTCGCATCGTGAGCGAGCTCGGCAGCTCGGGCGCCGCCTTCGACCCCGACCGGGTGAGCATCTCCTACGGCGGCGTGACGGTCTGTCGCGACGGGGTGGCGTGCGACCACGACCACGCGGCCGCCAAGGCGGTGATGGCCGAGCGTGTCGTCGAGCTGTCGGCCGACCTCGGCCTGGGCGACGGCGAGGCCCTCGTCACCACCACCGACCTCACGCCCGATTACATCGCCGAGAACATGAGGACCTCGTGACCGCGGCGCCCACCGCGCCGCCGCCGGCGGCGCCGACCAAGTCGGAGGTCCTGGTCGAGGCCCTTCCCTACATCCAACGGTTCCGGGGCAAGGTGGTGGTGGTCAAGTACGGCGGGGCGGCCATGACCGACCCGGCGCTCGCCGCCCTGTTCGCCGAGGACGTCGTCCTGATGCGATCGGTGGGCATGCGGCCGGTCGTCGTCCACGGGGGCGGCCCGCAGATCGGCCGGCTCATGAAGCGGCTCGGCATGGAGCCCGAGTTCAGGGAGGGACTCCGGGTCACCGACGCCGACACCCTGGACATCGCCCGTATGGTGCTGGTCGGCAAGGTCAACCGCGACATCGTGTCGGCGGTCAACGTGCACGGGCCGCTGGCGGTGGGCCTGTCGGGGGAGGACGCCGGCCTCATCACCGCCATCGCCCGCCACCCGGACCTCGGCTACGTCGGCGACGTCGAGGCGATCAACCCGGGCATCCTCGAGCGGCTGCTTGCCGAGGAGCTCATCCCCGTCATCGCCACCATCGGCACCGACTACGAGGGGCAGGCGTACAACATCAATGCCGACACGGCGGCCGGCGCTGTCGCCGAGGCGGTCTGCGCCGAGAAGCTGGTCTACATGACCGACGTCGTCGGCGTGCTCCGCGACCAGGACGACCTCGACAGCCTGGTCACGACGGCCACCGCCGACGAGCTCGACGAGCTCATGGCCGAGGGCATCCTGACCGGCGGCATGATCCCGAAGGTCGCCTCCTGCACCAGGGCGGTCCGCAACGGCGTAGGCCACGCCCACATCCTCGACGGGCGGGTGCCCCACGCGCTGCTGCTGGAGATGTTCACCCGCGACGGGATCGGGACCATGGTGAGCGCATGAGCGAGAACCGAAGCGCAGCGGAGGATCGCAGCGCCAAGAGTACGGCCGAGAACCGAAGCGCAGCGGAGGATCGCAGCGCCAAGAGTACGGCCGAGAACCGAAGCGCAGCGGAGGATCGCAGCGCCAAGAGTACGGCCGGGTTCCTGATGGACAACTACCCGCCGCAGCCGGTCACCTTCGTCCGGGGATCGGGCAGCCGCCTGTGGGACGTCGACGGAAAGGTGTACCTGGACTTCCTCGGCGGCCTGGCGGTGACGTCGCTTGGCCACTGCCACCCCGCGGTCACCGCCGCGGTGGCCGAGCAGGCCGCGACCCTTCTCCACGTCTGCAACCTGTACGGCACCACCGTCGGCCCCGAGGTGGCCGCCACCCTCGACCGCCTCATCGGCGGGACGGACCGGGGCCGGATCTTCTTCGCCAACTCGGGCGCCGAGGCCAACGAGTGCGCCATCAAGCTGGCCCGCAAGTGGGGGGCCGGTGCCGGCCGCGGGCCGAACGGCGTGCGGCGCCATGCGGTCGTCAGCACCTACGGGTCCTTCCACGGCCGCACCCTGGCCACCCTGGCCGCCACCGGCCAGCCGGCCAAGCACGAGGCCTTCCAGCCCCTGCCCGAGGGCTTCCGGCACGTGGCCATGGGCGACATCGGCGCCATGGACGCCGCCGTCGACCCTGCCGTGGTCGCCGCCGTGCTGGTGGAGCCCATCCAGGGCGAGGGCGGGGTCAACGTGCCGCCGCCGGGATGGCTGGCCGACGTCCGCCGGCTGTGCGACGAGCGCGACGTGCTGCTGATGCTGGACGAGGTCCAGACCGGCCTCGGGCGGACCGGGGACTGGTTCGGGTTCCAGCACGAGGGCGTCGAGCCCGACGTCGTGACCATGGCCAAGGCCCTGGGCAACGGGATGCCGATCGGGGCGTGCTGGGCCAAGGCCGATGTGGCCGCGTCGTTCGTGCCCGGCGACCACGGGACCACCTTCGGCGGCCAACCGCTCGCGGCCGCCGCGGCCCGGGCCGTGCTGGCGGTCATGGAGGACGAGGACGTCCCGGCGCGGGCCACACGGGCGGGCGCCCTCCTGGCCGGGGGCCTCGCCGCCCTTCCGGGGGTGATCTCGGTGCGGGGCCGGGGACTGCTGCTGGCCGCCGAGCTGGACGGCCCCACCGCCAGGGACGTCGCCGCCGCCGCCCTGGAGCTCGGCCTGGTGGTCAATGCCGTCACGCCGACCGCCATCCGCGTGGCGCCGTCGCTGCTGGTGACGGAGGCCGAGCTCGACGAGGCGCTCGCCGTCCTCGAGAAGGTGCTGTCGCGATGAGGCACCTGCTGGACGTCGACGACCTCTCGGCCGCCGAACTGGCGACCGTGCTGGATCTGGCCGGGCGAGCCGACCCGCCCCAGATCATGGGCGGGCGGGGCGTGGCGCTGCTGTTCGAGAAGCCGTCCAACCGGACCCGGGTGTCGATGGAGATGGCCGTCGTCCAGCTCGGAGGCCACCCCATCAGCCTGCGCAACGAGGAGGTGGGCATCGACACCCGGGAGACGGCGGAAGACCTCGCACGGGTCCTGGCCGGCTTCTGCGCCGTCATCGGGGCCCGGGTCTACGAGCATGCCAAGCTCGAGCGCATGGCCGCGGTCGCCGCCGTGCCGGTGGTGAACCTGCTCTCCGACGCGGCGCACCCGGTGCAGGTCCTCGGCGACCTGTTGACCCTCCGCCAGCGCCTCGGCGGCCTGGAGGGCCGAAGGCTGGCCTACGTCGGCGACGGCAACAACGTCTGCCGGTCGCTCATGCTGGGCGCCGCCCTCGCCGGTCTCGACATGCGGGTGGCGACGCCTCCCGGGTACGAGCCCGAGGCGGTCGGCGGTGCCACGCTGACCAACGACCCGGCCGAGGCGGTCGCCGGTGCCGACGCGGTCTACACCGACGTGTGGGCGTCGATGGGCCAGGAGGACGAGAAGGCCCGGCGCGAGGCGGACTTCGCCGGCTTCACCGTCGACGACGCCCTCATGGCGCATGCCACGCCCGACGCCCTCTTCCTGCACTGCCTGCCCGCCCACCGGGGCGAGGAGGTGGCGGCGTCGGTCATCGACGGTCCCCGGAGCGCGGTCTGGCAGCAGGCCGCCAACCGCATGCACGCTCAGCGCGGCCTCCTCCTCTGGCTGCTGTCGCAGTGACGGTCGAGCTGTTTGGTCGATGCGCGGCCCTCGGCGAACCCCGGTTGACCAAACCGGTCGATCGAGCGGCGCCCAACAGGCATGTGAGCGAGCCGTGAGGCTCGC
>JALYYN010000481.1 GCA_030946525.1 Actinomycetota bacterium
GAGCCCCTTCGCCGGGCGGGTGGCCACCCAGGCCTACCTCGCGTTCGCCCTCTGCGTGCTGCCGCCGATGGTGCCCCTGGCCATACGGGCGGTGGAGACGGACCTCCGGCGGCGCCGGGTGCTCGCCCGGCCTGGCCGCGGTCGGCGTCGCCCTGGCCAGCGTCTATCTGGTCCGGCTGCTGCGGGCCCGGTGGACGTCCGGGTGCACGGCCACCACCTGGTCTACGGGTTGGACATGGCCCATGGCGGGCTGTTCGCCGCGGTGTACGCCCTGGTCGCCTGCGGCGCGCCGCTGTGCTCGAGTCAGCGGAACCTGGTGCGGTTCGGGGTGGCCAACCTGGTCGCGGTGGCGGCGCTCACCTGGCTGCAGAGCAGCGCCCTCACCTCCCTGTGGTGCGCGTGGGCGGCCGTGGCCAGCCTGGTCATCGTGGCCCACCTGCGCCATGCCCATCAGCAGGGCGACGTCCGGATGACGATCGTGTAGGTCTACGATCTCCGGCAGGCCCTGTCGAGAAGTGCCCTGTCGAGAAGTGCCCTGTCGAGAAGTGGCGGTGCATGGTATGACGGACATCCTGCAGGGCGCGCCACCGCCGGCCGACGCCGCGCCGCCGGCCGAGCTCCTCCCCCCCCTGCTGCGCGGGTGGCTGCACCTCGTCTGCTTCGTCGTCTCCGTGCCCGCCGGCGCATTGATCATCGCCTCGGCCGGGACGGCCCGGGGCCGCGTCGCCGGCGCCGTCTACGCCATCGGGATGACGGCCATGTTCGGCGTGAGCGCCCTCTACCACCGCCGGCGGTGGTCGCCCGCCGCCCGCCGGCGCATGCGCCGGACCGACCACGGGACCATCTTCCTGATGATCGCCGGCTCCTACACCCCGCTGTGCCTGCTGGCGCTGCGGGGCACGGCCGGGACCGTCTTCCTCACCGCCGTCTGGATCGGCGCCGGGATGGGCTTCTTCCTCGCCCTCACCGGCATCGCCGAGAAGGACGTCATCGGGCTGCTCTGTTACATCGGCCTCGGCTGGGCCATGGTCCTGGCCCTCCCGGAGCTCAGCCGCCATCTCAGCGGCGTCCAGATCGGGCTCCTGTTCGCCGGAGGGATCATCTACACCCTCGGCGGCGTCGTCCTCGGCACCAAGTGGCCCAATCCCTTCCCCGCCTACTTCGGCTACCACGAGATCTGGCACGGCATGGTGGCGCTGGCCTGCGTGTGTCACTACGTCACGATCCTGACCGTCGTGCGCGGCCTCGGGTAGCGCCGGCCAGGTCCACCGCCTTTCCGGCTGCGTCCTCGGGGTCCGAGGCGATCGTGATCACCCCCTCCGGCCGGCCGCCGCGGCCGAGCTCCCACGTGCCGAGGCCCACGACCGGTCGCCCCAGGCGCAGGGCGAGGGCGATCTCCGAGAGGGTCCCGAACCCCCCGGCCAGGGCCACCACCGCATCGGCGGCCCGCACGACCAGGGCGTTGCGGCCCTCCCCCAGCCCGGTCGGGACGGCGACGTCGACCCATGGGTTGGCGTCGGCGCGGTCGTCCGAGGGCAGGATGCCGATCGTGGTCCCACCGGCGTCCTTGGCGCCCCGGCAGGCGGCCTCCATGACCCCACCGAGGCCGCCGGTGACCACGACGGCGCCCCTGCGGGCCAGCGCACGGCCCAGCTCCTCGGCCAGCCGGCGAGTATCCGGGTCGGCATCGCCGCCCCCGGAGACGGCGACGTGGACCGCGGCGGCGCCCATCGGGCCCGACCGTAGCCTCGTATCGGCGTGAGGTCGCCGGCCAGCAGGTAGAGTTGCGCCCCGATGAGGCAATGAGGCGGGCCGCGTTCGCTGCACTGCTCGTGATGGGCCTCGGGCTCATGGGCTGTGGCGCGGCCACGTTCACCAACGACGGTGGCATCGCCACCCGATCGGCCGCCTCCGCTCCCGACGGCGCCACCCTCGTCCAGCCGACCCTCGGTGCGCCGCCGGTCCTGCAGGGGCTGCACCCGTCATCCGGCCTGCTACGGGTGCCGGCAGGCGCGGCGGTACCCGACGGGGAGACCCAGCGCGTCGTCGCCGTCCCCAACCCCCCCACGGACGGGCCCCTCGCCGCCAGTGCCGGGCCGCCCCCACCCGGCGTGGCCGGGCGCGCCGACACCGAGCAGGTCGCCGCCGCCGCCGCTCCGGTCAACATCTACAGCCACACCATGACCACCGAGCTCAGCCCGGCGGTGGCCGGGGTGCCGCTGCGGCTCTACGTGCCGAACAGCGACGCCGGCACCGTGAGCGTGGTCGACCCGGTCACCTTCAAGGTGCTCGACCGCCTCACCGTGGGCGTGCGGCCCCACCACGTCACCCCGTCGTGGGACCTCACCAAGCTCTACGTCAACAACACCGAGAGCAACTCCCTCACCGTGATCGACCCCCGCACCAGCAAGGTGACGAACACGATCCCGATCACCGACCCCTACAACCTCTACTTCACCCCCGACGGGACCAAGGCCATCGTGGTCGCCGAGCGCTTCCAGCGCCTCGACTTCTACGACTCCAACTCGTGGACCTTCCTGAAGAGCGTCAGCATCCCCTGGTCCGGTGTCGACCACGCCGACTTCAGCGCCGATGGGCGCTACTTCCTGGCCAGCACCGAGTTCAGCGGCGAGGTCGTGAAGGTCGACACCGAGACCATGACCTACGTCAGCAAGGCCGAGGTGGGCGGCCTCCCGATCGACGTGAAGCTCAGCCCGGACGGCAAGGTGTTGTACGTGGCCAACCAGGGTCGGAACGGCGTGTCCCTGGTCGACCCCGACACGATGACCGAGATCGGCTTCCTCAAGACCGGCACAGGGGCGCACGGGCTGGAGGTGAGCCGTGACACGTCCAGCCTGTACGTCAGCAACCGGATGGAGGGGACGATCTCGATCATCGACTTCGCGACCCGGACGGTCAAGGACACCTGGAAGGTGGGCGGCAGCCCCGACATGATCCAGGTGACAGCTGACGGCTCCCAGCTATGGGTCGCCAACCGCTTCCAGGGATCGACCTCGATGATCGACGCCCACACCGGAGCGGTTGTCGCCACCGTTCCCACCGGCGCCGGCGCCCACGGCATCGCCCTGTTCCCCCAGCCCGGCCGCTACAACGTGGGCCACAACGGGGTGTACCGGTAGTTTCGCCTCGGAAGCGGAGCTTCCTCGGCGAGTTGATCGTGCTCCAGGCGACCGGCGGAGCCGGTCGCCCTCCGCCGTCTCCTCTCTGGCCGGCAGCCGGTTCGGGGCCGCCTTCGGCGGCGTGGGCGGCCGCCGGCGATGGGCCCTCGCTTAGCGGGGCCAACCCCTACCCTCTCCGCCGGACTTTTCTGGCGTTTACCCTGGGCGGCCGGCTCCTACCAGGTCCGCGCTGCGCCAGCCGCGGATGCGGACGGGGGTGCCGGTCTGGGAGGCCTCGATCATGTTGCCGTCGCCGATGTAGATGGCGTTGTGGTGGATGCTCTCCACCCCGTTGTCGCCGAAGAACAGCAGGTCACCGGGCTGGACGGCGTTGACGGGCACGCGGGTGGTCTCGAACCACTGGTCGTAGGCGGAGTGCGACAGGCTCACGCCCGCCGCCTTCCAGGCCCAGGCGGTGAGACCCGAGCAGTCGAAGTTGTCCGGGCCGGCGGCGCCGTACACGTAGTCCTTGCCGAGCTGCTTGCGGGCCTCGGCCACGGCGATGGCGGCCTTGCCCGATGCCGGCGGCGCCACCAGCTGGGCCGCGGCTGGCGCCGCCTTGGCCTGCGGCGACGACCCGGCGGGGGGAACCGTCGTCGTCGGGATCCGCGGCGGCTCCGTGACCCCGGTGCCCGGGACGGGAGTGGGACCGGGACCGACGGCGGGAGCGTCGACGGGCGCCGGTCGCGCCCGGGCCGCCTCGGCCTCGGCCCGGGCCTGGTCGGCGGCCACCAGGTCGCCGATCTCGCCGGTCACGTGGCTCAGCACCGCCCGCTGGGCGTTCTCGGCCCCGGCGGCGGCGGCGCTGGCCGATGCCGCGACACGGGCCGATGCCGCCGCCGCCTTCTGATCCGATTCCAGGCGCGTCTTCTGGGCGAGCAGATCCTCCTTGGCCGCCTTCACGTCGCCGATCACCTGGAGCTGGTCGTCCGAGGTGACCTTCAGGTACTGGGTGCGGACGATCATGTCGTCCTTGCCGCCCCGGGCCAGCCGGCCGATCATGGAGGTGCTGCCACCGTTCACGTAGGCGAGGACGGCGGCGGCGGCGAGGCGACCCCGCACGACTTGCAGGCGGTCGTCGGAGCGGGACACATCGGACTGGGTCTGGGCCAGTGAGCCCTCGACCCGGGCGACCGCGATCCGGGCCCGGTTCGCCTTCTCGGCCAGGATGCTGACCTGATTGCCCTGGCGGTCGAGGTCGGCCTGGAGGCGGGCCGCCTCCGCTTTCTTGTCGGCGAGAGGGTCGGCCCATGAAGCCGGCGCCGTCAACATGGGTACTAGCAATGCGATCCCGACGAGGACGCCGAGCCGCCGGTGCCGTGGGGTCATGGGCCTCACTTGTCGCCGGGGGTGTTCTCGGTTTGCCGAACCCTAGACGGGCTCTGTCCACAGGCGCAAGGGTCCCGGGGTACCGTCCGCGGGACATGATCGATCCCGCCACCTCCGGACAACCTGTGGACACACGCACGGAGCACGACTCCATGGGCGACGTCAGCGTGCCGGTGTGGGCCATGTGGGGCGCCCAGACCCAGCGGGCGACGGAGAACTTCCCCATCTCCGGCACCCGCATCCCCCGACGCCTCATCGCCGCCCTTGCCGCCATCAAGGGCGCCGCCGCCGAGGTGAACGCCGCCCTGGGTGTGGTCGAGGACGACACGGCCGCCGCGGTGGCCGCCGCTGCGGCCGAGGTGGCCGCCGGCGCCTGGGACGCCCACTTCCCCGTCGACGTGTTCCAGACCGGCTCGGGCACGTCGTCCAACATGAACGCCAACGAGGTCATCGCCCGCCTGGCCGGCGAGCGGCTGGGCCGGGCCGTCCACCCCAACGACCACGTCAACGCCTCCCAGTCGTCCAACGACGTGTTCCCCTCGGCCATCCACCTGGCCGCCGCCGGTGGCATCGCCGAGGATCTCGTCCCCGCCCTGCACCACCTCGCCGCCGCGCTGCGGGCCAAAGCGGCGGAGACGACGTCGGTGGTCAAGGCGGGTCGCACCCACCTCATGGACGCCACGCCGGTCACCCTGGGCCAGGAGCTCGGCGGCTACGCCACCGCGGTCGGGCACGGCGCCGACCGGGCCACCGGCTGCCTCGACCGCCTCGGCGAGCTGGCCCTGGGCGGGACCGCGGTCGGGACCGGCATCAACGC
>JALYYN010000389.1 GCA_030946525.1 Actinomycetota bacterium
GGGCATGCAACCCGTCGACGCCTACGGAGGGAGTGACGAGGCATCGACGGCGGCGGACAACACCTCCGCCTTCAACTGTCGAAATGCCGTCGTGAGCGGCGCGCCCCACTGGTCGGCCCACGCCTACGGGACGGCCATCGACGTGAACCCCGTCGAGAACCCGTACCTGCTCGACGGTGACGTCCTTCCTCCGGCCGGCGACGCGTTCGCCGACCGATCTGTCGTCCGGCCCGGCATGGCCGTGGTCGGGGGCGACCTTACGGCCGCCTTCGCCGACGCCGGCTGGCTGTGGGGTGGCAGGTGGGCGTCGCCCGACTACCAGCATTTCTCGGTGTCCGGCGCCTGACGAGGGTGGGCCTGTACCTCGGGTAAAGTTGAGGTATCAAAAAGGTGGTGACGATGCCTGACCAACACCTGGCCATCGGCGCGGTGGCGAGCCGGGCCGGGGTGAGCGCTTCCGCCCTGCGGTTCTACGAGGAGCGGGGACTGATTCGCTCGCACCGCTCCGACGGGGGCCAGCGTCGGTACGAGCGGCAGGTGCTGCGCCGGCTGGCCTTCATCCAGGTGGCCCAGCGGGTGGGCCTCACCCTGGATGACATCGGGCGGGCGCTCGCCACCCTGCCCGACGACGCCGGCCCGACGGCGGCGGACTGGAAGCGCCTGTCGGTCGCGTGGCAGCCGATGCTTGATGAGCGCATCCGTCTGCTGCAGGGCCTGCGCGACGAGCTCAGCTCGTGCATCGGTTGTGGGTGCCTGTCGCTCGAACGGTGCCGGCTCCGAAATCCCGGTGATTGCGCCGCCGGCCTCGGCTCCGGTGCCCGGTACCTTATGGGCGAGGGACCACCGGACTGAGCGGCTGCACGGGAATGGGCGGATCAGGACCCGTCCGCCTGGACCACGTTGCCCGACCACCACAGGGTCATCGGATGGCGGCCGCGGGCGGCTGGACCACGTCGGACCGGAGTGGTTCGAGGATGGCGAGGATCTTCGCCGAGGTGATCGCCTGCACCCCCGCGTCGGTGAGGACGGACGAGAGGTGGTCGAGCACCTTGTCGAACGCCTCGTTGGTTATGGCGAGCCCGGCGTGGGCCGGCTGCATCATCCTGCCCGTGTACTCCTCCGACGTCCCCCCGAGTGCGACGCTGACCAGCGCCCGCTGGTGGGCCTTCAACCGGCCCATGTCCTTGCCGGCGAAGTAGCCGCGCAGATCGTCGTCACCCACCAATCGCTCGTAGAAGGCCTCGACCACGGCGGTCACCGCCGGTGCGCTCCCGATCTCGTCGTAGATGGTGCTTCGCATACGCACTTCCTTTCTGGCGGTCACGGACGCACACCCGCGGAGCGGTCCGAGCAGCGGGACGGCCACCCCAGCGCCCACCAGCCACCGAGGGCGGAGGTCCCGACATGGACCCTCGGGCAAGTGAACCCGTTGGGCATTTCAGCGGGGTTTCGAGTGGGCAAACGGGAGGTCACGTCCGGCTCTCAGAGCGAATGCCGCCGGCGATCCGGCGCCCCGGCAGGTGCGGCAGGACGGGCTCGCCACTCCGGCGGGGCCCGTGCCGGTAGCGTTCAGGTTGGCGAAAGGCGGTGCCCGATGGCGCTCCGGACGAGGTGCGGTCGAATTGCGGTCCTGCTGGTTGCCGGGGGACTGGCAACGGTGAGCCCGGCGCCGGCGGCCCTCGTCGGCACGGTGCGGGTGGGCCCGAACGTGAGGGTGGGCGACGAGGCCAACCCGCTGCGGGCCGATGACGTGCCCGCCCTCGCCGCCGACCCCGCCGATCCGAACCACATCGTGGAGGTGGACGAGGACTTTCTCGCCGCCCGGTGCGTGTACCGGACCACCTTCGACGGCGGGACGACCTGGACCCGCGGCGAACTGGCCGCCCCCGCCGACTTCCCACAGACCGCGTGCAGCCGCTTCGACGGTGGCGACTACGCCCACGTGGACGGCAGCGTCGTGTTCGGCTCGGGCCAGAACGTCTACACGACGTTCTCCTGGAATCGGCCTGGCGAGACCGACGCCTCCCTTGTCGCCCATTCGACCGACGGCGGCCGTACCTTCGCCAAGGCCGTCGTGGCCATCAACGGGGTGGCCGGGGCGGACAGCTCGGGCAACGAGGGCTACGTCCGGCCCAAGGTGGGGGTACTGGCCCGGCCGCAGGGCGACAGGCTCGTGGTCGCATCGTGGCTCATCACCCTGACCGGCACCTCCGAGCCCCAGCAGCGACGGGCCACCGTCGCCGTCTCCGACGACGGCGGCGCCACGTGGTCGGCGCCGGTCAATGCCAGCCCGCCCGATCAGAAGGCCCGGGAGCTGTCCCAGCCCGTCGTGGGGCCGGACGGCGCCATCTACGTCGCCTGGCGGACGCTCGACCCCGCTCCCGCCCCGAACTTCCTCATCGTCGCCAAGTCGACCGACCGTGGCGCCACGTGGACCCAGGTCCAGGCCGGTCCGGCCACGGGCACCCGCGGCTCCGATCCCAAGCTCGCCCTCGACCCGACGTCGTCGACTCTGTTACTGGCCTACTGGAACACGCCGGCAGGTGGCGACGGCGACGTGTTCGTCCGGCGGTCGTCCGACGGCGGCGCCACCTGGTCCGCGGAGGTGCGCGTCAACGACGACGCCCCGAACAACGGCGTCATCCAGCGCCTGCCGCAGATCTCAGTGGCGCCCGATGGGCGGATCGACGTGGCCTGGCACGACCGCCGGAACGCCTACAAGTACCCGACCACCAATACGACGTCGCCGCTCGCCGAGCTGGCCGGCGCCCGTCTCGAGGACTACTACTACGCCTACTCCACCGACGGCGGGCGCACGTTCTCACCCAACCGGCGCCTGACCGATCGCAGCATCGATCTCGACACCGGCCTCGACCGCCGGATCACCGGCGGATTCTACTGGCCGGCCCTGGCCCCCCTCGGAACCGACCGGCTGATGGTGGCCTGGGGCGATTCCCGGCTGGGGAACAGCCTCACCGACGGCAACGACATCGTGACCGCCACGGTCCAGCTGAACGCCGGCGGGCCGGTGCCGGCCAAGGAGCTGCCGAAGACCGACCCGACGTCCCAGTCGGTGCTCCTCAGCCGGCTCGCCTACCCCGGCGGCGGCGAGTCGATCAGCGTGGCGACGGGCACGGCGCGCTCCACCATGGCCGTGGCCGGCACCAGGGTGGTCATCGCCAACCGCGGCGATGCCGCCGCCGCACTGGCCGGCAGCGTGCTGGCCCGGGCCAACGACGGTCCCCTGCTGCTGTCCGGGGTGGGCGGCCTCACCAAGGACCTCAAGGACGAGGTCGGCCGCCTGAAGCCCGTGGGCGCATACGTCCTCGGTGGTACCGACGAGCTGTCCGCCACGGTGGTGGGTGACCTGACCAAGGCCGGGGTTCCCGCCGACAAGGTCGTGCGCATCGCCGCCACGGGCCCCGAGCTGGCCCGCCAGGTGGCCGACGCCATGGACATCCGCTCCGACGCCGACAAGACCGCCCACGCCGCCGCCTTCGACGGCGCCGTGGTCGTCAATCCGGCGACCGACGACGCCGGTGCCGCCACCGCCCTCGCCGCCGCCCTCCGGCTTCCCATCCTGTTCTCGGACTCCTCAGCCGTGCCCCAGCCGACCATCGACACCCTCACCGCGCTGGGGGTCCAGAAGACGATCGTCGTCGGTGGGGCGGCTTCCGTGGCGGAAGCGGCGATGGCCAAGCTGCCGGCGGCGACACGGCTGGGAGGCACCACGCCCGAGGCGACGTCGGACGCGGTCGCCAGGGAGATGAAGGTCCGGGGCCTGCCCTCGAACGTCGCCTACGCCGTGCGCGCCAACGAGCCGGCCGAGGCGTC
>JALYYN010000391.1 GCA_030946525.1 Actinomycetota bacterium
GGCGGGGGTGGCGAGGGCAGCGGGGCCGGGGTCGACTCGGCGGCCGGAGGAGGCGGCGCGGGCGGCGGGGGGCTGAAGGAGCCCGGGAGGTCGACCGGCGGCATCGACGGTCGGTCGCCGCCCTCCGGCGGGAGACGCGGCGGCGGGGAATCGTCGGACGGCGCCGGTTGGTTGCCGGTCGGCGGGCGGTCCTCGGGCTGGTTCATACCCCCTAGCCTGGCCGCTGGAAGGGCCGCTGTCACACATGGCGGGCATCCTGGGAGGTGATGACCGCCGGACCCACCGTCCGTGACGCACGGCCGGAGGAATACGCCGCGCTCGCCACGCTCACCGTGGCCGCCTACCGGGCGCTGCTCGGCGACGCCCTGGGGGGGCCGTACCTGGCCGAGCTGGCCGACGTCGCCGGCCGCGCCGCCGCGGCCGAGGTGTTGGTGGCCGTGGATGCCGCCGCCCGGCTGCTGGGCGGTGTCACCTACCTCCCGAGCGCGGGACCGCTGGCGGCGATCGGCGACGACGAGGCCGCCATCCGCTACCTCGCCGTCGCCCCCGAGGCCCAAGGTCGGGGCGTGGGATCGGCTCTCGTGGCGGCCTGCGTGGACCGGGCCCGGGCCGGCGGCAAGATTCGCCTCACGCTGCACACCACCGATCCCATGACCGCAGCGCAGCGCCTCTACGAGCGGGCCGGCTTCCGGCGGGACCCCGATCGCAACGTCGCCCTCGAATCGGGCCTCGTCCTTCTCGCCTACGTACTGGAGCTCGGGCGGTAGTGTCGCACCACCGCCCGGGTGGCGGAATCGGCCAGACGCGGAGGGCTTAAACCCCTCTGGTCCCAGTGACCATGTGGGTTCGAATCCCACCCCGGGCACCCGGTTCGGCGGGCAAACATGCAGGTCACAGCGTTTCAGCTCGGCGTGGAAGACCATGAAGTATCCGCCGTGGTCACACGTTGGTCACAGAATTTCGGACGCGCTCGGCCAGAGAGTGCGCTGGACCGTCACGGCGCCGCTACACTCATTTCGTTCGCTTCGTTCATTTCGTGAGGGTTTCCGACCGTGTCGAGTGTCATGTCTGAGTCCGAGCAGGCCCGTGCCGCCGCTACCGCCCTCCCCGGAGGTCGTGTGGTCGTGTTTCCGAGCGGTCCTGATCAGCAGCCGATCGAGGTGCCGGCGTCGGTCGTGGAGGTGCTGGCCGATGTCCTCGACCACCTCCAGCGCGGTGAGCGCGTCCGGGTCATCGCCGACGACGAGGAGATCACCACCCAGCAGGCGGCCGACCTGCTCAACGTTTCACGCCCCTACCTCGTCGGGCTCGTCGACCGAGGCGAGATTCCGTCCGGCAAGGTCGGCGCCCGCCGGCGGTTGAAGTTGGCCGACGTGCTCCTCTACCGGGAGGTCGACCAGGCCAGGCGCCGCCAGGCCGTGGCCGACCTGGCCGCCGAAGCGCAGGAACTGGGCCTGTACTGACGGTGGCCCGCCCAGCGGCGGTGCTCGACGCCAACGTGTTGTATCCGGCCCGGCTTCGTGACCTCTTCCTCCGACTCGCCATCGCCGGCCACTACCGGGCCCTCTGGACCGAGCGGATCCTCGACGAGTGCTTCAACAACCTGCTCGCCGATCGACCGGACATCCCGGCCGAGCACCTGCTTCGGACCCGGCGCCTCATGACCGCTGCCGTCCCGGACGCGGTCGTCGAGGACTACGACCAACTCATCGACGACCTCCATCTGCCCGACCCGGACGATCGCCACGTCCTTGCCGCCGCCGTGACCGCTGGCGCAGACCTGGTGGTGACTTCGAACCTCGCCGACTTTCCTCCGGCTGGCATTCCGACCGGCATCACCGTCCTATCCCCTGATGCCTTCGTCCTGCGCCTGATTCAGGCCGACGTCGACGCCGTGGCGACCGTCGTCGACCAACAGGCTGGCGCGCTGCGACACCCGCCATTGACCACCGCCGAGCTTCTCGCTGGACTGGCCGTCGTCGGCCTTCGTCAGTCAGTCGATGCCCTGCGCGGGGCGATGTAGCCCGTCAGGCGGTTTCGCCGTCCACCAAGGCGGCGACCGCGGTGGCGGCGTCGGAGTCCGCCTTCGCCATCAGATGCCCGTACCTGTCGTAGGTGAAGCTCACCGACGCGTGGCCCAGCCGCTTGGCGATCACCAACGCATCCTGCCCCGAGGCGATCAGGTGAGCGGCGTGTGTATGCCTGAGGTCGTGCAGCCTGATGTACGGGAGACCCGATCGTCGCACTCGCCGTTCGAACGTCTTCGAGACTGCCTCCGGGTGCAACGGCCGACCGTCCGGGTGGCAGAACACGAGGTCGTCGTCCTGGTATCCCGGCCCGGCGGCGAGACGCATCGCAACCTGTTGGGCCCGGTGCGCACGGAGGATGCCAACGGTCTTCGCGTCGAGGTCGATCGTCCGCCGGCCGTGGTCGGACTTGGTCCGAGGAGCAAAGTAGGCCTGATGATCGGCGACGACGATCTGCTGGCGCACATGCACCCGGCCGGCATCCAGGTCGATGTCGGCCCACTTCAGACCGCAGCATTCGCCACGGCGCATTCCGGACATCGATGCCAGGCGGTACATCGGGAACAGGTCCTCCCCCACCATGACGCCCAGGAACCGACTCAGCTCGTCCGGCCGCCACCACGCCATCTCGGGCGCCTTTGCCGCCTTCGCTGTGGGAGGACTCGCAGCGTCAGCCACGTTGCGCGTGACGAGACCCTTGCGTGCGGCATCGGCGAGAGCACGGTGAACAATTGAATGCACGTAGAGCACCGTGCGGGCCGACAACGCCCCGCCCGTCTTGCGGTTACCGGTCTTGGATAGGCCGGCATACACCCTGTCGAGGTCCAAGGGGCCGAGCGCCTGGAGTTGGCGGCCTCCGACATGAGGGACCACGTGGAGGCGAAGGTTTCTCCGGTAACTGGCAATGGTGGAACGACGGGTCCCGGCGGTCGTCATGCCGTCGAGCCACTGGTCGAGGTATGCAGCCACGGTGAGACGTTCGGGGCGGACGAAGGTCCCGTCGCGTGCGGTCACCCGCACCTCGTCGAGTGCTTCCTGAGCAGCCTTCTTCGTCGCGAAGCCGCGCCTCCTTGCCTGCCGGCGCTTCCCGTCCGCGCCAGGGCCAAGGTCGACGACAAACGACCAGGTTCCAGACTTCTCATCCTTCCGGGGACCCGCGTTGCTCATGACTTCCTCCTCTTGCGGTCCTTGGCCTTTTCACTCGACTCGTTCTCGACGTCAGTTACCTCTGCATCGGCCGCCATCTCCCGCAGCGTCTCGGTGTCGAAAAAGGTGCCGGGGGCATAGTCGTTGAACGCCTCGAAGGCGTGGGCGAGCCGGCGAAGGTTGGATGCGATCTCCTGGAGGTCCTTGCCGGCGAAGCTGCCCCTGATGTGCTGGCGGGCCATGCCGTTGAAGGCGACCGCCAGCATGTCCTCGGGCTTGAGCCGGTCGCGATTGCGCTGCATGCCGGCGGCAAGGCTCTCGGGGTCGGGGTCGAGCACGTCGTTACCGGGAACGAGCACCGGCGACACGTGGGCCCAGGGTGCAGCGCGCTCGGCAACGTCCGCGAAGTTTCCCCCATGGCCCCACACGAGGAGCATCAGGTACTCCCAGGGCATGTCGCCGGCGTCGGGTGTCCGCAGTTCCCCCGAGCGGTCCTCCGGCGGGAGGAAGAAGTACATCACCGGCAGGTCGAACGTCCGGGCCAGGGCCACCAACTCGTTGGCGGTGAACTGGCGGACCCGCTGGCCGGTCACCGATCCCTCGGCCTGGGCCACGGTGACGGCGCTCCAGGGCGTGCCGGTGAAGGTGCTCAGGCGCTCGGCGATCTCGGATTGGGTGAGCCCCCGGAGCCGGCGAGCCCGGGTCAGGTTGTGGGCCACCACCTGGCTGGGGTTCCAGCTGTCGGTTTCGGTTCGTTTCGGTCTGGCCACCCGGTCACCGTCTCAGATCGGGGACAGCGCTGCTGCTGGTTCCGCTTGCGCAGTCCGGCGGTTGGCTTCATGATGCTATGCACGCTTACCACAGTGTAAGCAATCGAGAGCGGAGCCGCCAGTGCGATTCGACGACCTTCCCCCGTTCCTCCGGATCGAGCAGGCCCAGGAGCTGACCCAGCTCGGCCGGTCCCAGCTCTACGAGCAGACCAAGCGCTGGCGGGCCACCGGCGGCAAGGAGGGTATCCCCGTGGTGCGCTTCGGCCGGTGCCTGCGCATCCCGACCGCCGCCCTGCTCCGCCTGGCCGAGATCGAGCCCAGGGAAGACGATGCCGCCTGAAGTCCGGACCGAGCACCGCTACCCCGAAGCGCTGGACTTCCTGCGCCGCCACGGCGCCGATGCCCTCGTGATCCTCGACGATCTCGTGGCCCACGCCGAGCGACGCGGCAGCCAGCTCGTCGTGCAGGCGTCGGTCCGCGAGATCGCCGGCCGGTTGTCGTTCCTGTCCAAGGACACGGTCCACCGCCGCATGCGTCAGCTCCTGCGCGCCCAGGTGATCGGAGCCGTCAGCACGAAGGCCGCGAGCCCCTTCGACCGGCCGACCTACGTGCTCGACCTGACCGACACCGGCGTCTCCGTCGTCGGCGCCCGACCCCGCTCGGCATGAGCACCCTCATGACCAGCCCCTCCCTGTCGCATTTCAGGACAGACGAGTGCACACCCGCAGGCGGGTGGTGCCGGTGACCGCACGCGTCAGCACGCTCAAGGGCGCTGACGCCGGGCTCTATTACGTGGAGGCCCTGCCGAGCTACTACCTCGACGCCGGCGAACCGGCCGGGCACTGGCTCGGCGACGGCGCGCGGTTCCTCGGCCTGCAAGGCGAGGTCGACGACGATGCGTTCCTCAACGTCATGGCCGGCCTCGACCCGGCCACCGCCGAACCCCTCGGCCGCCCCTACGGCGAGAACTCGGTGCGGGGCTTCGACGTCACCGCCTCGGCGCCCAAGTCGGTGTCGGTGCTCTTCGCCCTGGGCGACGACGCCACCCGCCAGGCCGTCCTCGACGCCCACGACGCTGCGGTGGCGTCGATGGTCGACTGGATCGAGGCGCATGCCCACACCCGCTACCGCATCAACGGCCAGGTGGCCACCCTCGATGCCGACGGGATCGCCGCGGCATGCTTCCGCCAGCACACCAGCCGGGCCCTCGACCCACAACTGCACACCCACGTCGTCATCGCCAACCGGGTCGCCTCCGACGACGGGCGCTGGCTGGCGCTGGACGCCCGCACGATCAAGTTCGACCAGCGGACGCTGTCCGCCCTCTATCACGTCAGCCTGCGGGCCGAGCTGACGCAGTCACTCGGCGTGGCGTGGGAGGAACCGGTCCGAGGCATCGCCGAGATGCGCGACGTCCCCCAGGACGTGCGCTCCGAGTTCTCTTCGAGGACGCGGGCAGTCGAGGAGCGCATCGAGGAGAAGCTGGAGCGCTTCGCCGAGCAGATGGAGCGCGACCCGACGCCCCGGGAGCTCTGGCGCCTGGAGCGAGAAGCCGTCACCGACAGCCGCCCGTCCAAGTCCCACGGCGAGGACGCGGCGTCGCTGCACCTCGAATGGGCCGAGCGGGCCATGGCCCTCGGCCACGACCCCGAGCGGATCGTGGCTGCAGCGGTGCTGCCTACGCGCGACGGACGCGCG
The DNA here is from genome assembly GCA_030946525.1 of Actinomycetota bacterium. Taxonomy (GTDB): domain Bacteria; phylum Actinomycetota; class Acidimicrobiia; order Acidimicrobiales; family AC-14; genus CADCTB01. The sequence goes on from JALYYN010000391.1 coordinate 5,642, forward strand.
CTGGACGTTGCCACCCGCGCGTTGGTCGTCGCCCGGGCCCTCGACGCTCTGGCCGACGCTCAGTCGGCCTGGCGGCCGGCCGAGCTGGTCCGTGAGCTGGCCGCCGCCGTGCCGACCGACGTCACCGTTCCCGCACACCACCTGGGGCCGTGGCTGGACGACGTGGCCGACGAGGTCATCGCCGGGCGGCTCGTCGACCTCTCACGTCCCATCCCCGACGGTGTGCGGCTCCGCTATGACGGCCGGCCGATCACCGAGTCCGTTGCCGACCGAGTCCTGACCACCCCGGAGATCCTGGCCCAGGAGGAACGCCTCATCGCCTGGGCCGAGCGCCGGCTAGGTGACCACTGAAGTAGGGGTGATGCCGCGGCATCCTCCGACTCGTGCCGCATCGGATGCGGTTCGTGAGCGCCCCGATCACCGCTTCGGTGTTCGTGTTCCGCTCCCCTCGCCCCGGCCCCAGCCCGTTACCCCTCTGATTTAGGGGACTCCGGGACGAGCGGGACCAGCGCGGGCGACGGATCGAGGGATATCGATCGCCGATCAGGGTGGGGCGACCGCCCATCGTCCGTCGACCATGCCCAGGCCGAGGGTGGCCAGCCGTGCCCAGTTGACCGCGGCAGCACGGGTGTCGACGTCGGTGGCCACCCGCGCCTTGCCCCGGGTGCGGGCCTTGCGCCCACCCCAGGCGACTCGCACGAGGTGGGCGATCTTGCGTTCGACCTTGGGCCGGGTGGAGCGGTACTCCTCCCGCCAGGCCGGGTCGGCCTGGGCCGCCTTGTGGCGCTGGAGCACCTCCTCCTTGGCATGGGTGCTGACCGAGCGACCCGACGCCGCGGTGGTGCAGCGCTGGCGTAGCGGGCAGCCTGTGCAGGCAGCGGCGAAGTCGGCCCGCCCCGAGCCGTCGGAGGAGAACCGGATCGTGGCGATGTTCCCGGCGGGGCAGGTGACGGTGCCAGCGCCGAGGTCCAACGTGAAGTCGTCCTTGCCGAAACGGCCCTGGCGCCCCCGCGCCGGTGGGACCCTGGCCTTGATATCGGCGAAGCCGGCCTGCTCCAGGCCGTCGAGGGTGGCGGCCCCGGCGTAGGCCGAGTCGCCCATCACCGTGGGCTTTGCCTCGTCGTTCGCCACCGTGGCCAGCAGGTCGAAGATCGCAGTGGCGTCATGGGCGTTGGCCGGGGTGACCACGACTTCGTCGATGAGCTCGGAGTCGGGGTCGATGCTGATGCTGGCCTTGTAACCATCGAAACGGCGGTTGTGGCTTTTGTGGCCGTGGCGGGCCTCGGGGTCCACCGTGGAGATGGTGCGGTCGGGCGCCACCCGCTGGGCGATGCGGAACACCCCGTCGTCGCCCGCGTCGGTGTCCTGGCCGGCCACCAACGCCAACAGCTCAGCTGCCTCGGCCGCCGGGCGGGACAGCGGCTGGCCCTCCAGCACGGCCAAGGCGGCCAGGGCGTCTTTCACCAGGGCGTCGATGAGGGCCTCCTTGGCCCCGGGATCGTCCCAGTCGCAGGGCGGTTTGCCCGAGGTTGCGTAGTCGTCGTCTCGCTTCAAGGCGGCCCGCACCCGGGCGGCGAGATCACGGTGGTCCTGGTCGAGGGCACGCAGCAGCTTGCGGATGGCCGAGCGCAGCTGGGTCACGGTGTCCTGGGTGGCCACGGCGTCATAGACCGGCGTCGAGTCGACCACCCGCACCCGCTTGCCCATCAGGCCCGACTCGACCGCTGCCGAGCGGGTGTCGCTGAACAGCCGGCGGGGTCGGTCCGAGGCCCGCAGCCGGTTGCGCATCCCGACCAGGACGGTCGGGTGGAACGCCTCGTAGGCGGTGTGCACCCCCGCGGCGGCCTGCCAGGCCAGGTCCCGCTCCAGGCGGTCGCACGCCTCGCCGTCGGAGAGGCCCTCCTGAGCCTGGAGCACCATCACCGTGGCTAGCAGCCGGGCCGGGACCGTGGGCCGGCCCCGGGCCGAGTCCTTGTAGCAGTCGGCGAAGTAGTCGTGGGGGAAGATCGCCTCGCCATGGGTGGCCAGGAACAAGTAGATCCCACGCAAACGCTCGCCGAGAAGTGCCTTCGGGTTGTCGAAGCGCTCCTGTGCGGAGCCGGTTCCCAGAGCCATGCCTGATTCTTCAACCTGGCCCCTCGCCGGGGGTGGATCCTCGGGCGATTACTTCA
>JALYYN010000505.1 GCA_030946525.1 Actinomycetota bacterium
CCGGGAATGGACTACCTGAAGGCCCAGGGCAAGAAGAACATCTTCCTGGTCGGCAGCGACTACGTCTTCCCCCGGACCGCCAACAAGGAGATCAAGGCCTACGCGGCGGCGAACGGCATGAACATCGTCGGTGAGGAGTACACGCCACTCGGCGCCACCGAGTACAGCACCGTGCTCAACAAGATCAAGGCGGCGAAGCCCGACGCGGTGTTCAACACCCTGAACGGCGACAGCAACGTGGCCTTCTTCAAGCAGTACAAGGACGCCGGCTTCAAGGCCGCCGACCTGCCGGTCATGTCGGTGAGCGTGGCCGAGGAGGAGGTCCGGGGTATCGGCGCCGACAATATCGCCGGCCAACTGGTCGCCTGGAACTACTACGAGACGACCGATGTGCCGGAGAACAAGGCCTTCGTCGACGCCTACAAGAAGAAGTACGGGGCCAACCGTGTGACCGACGACCCGATCGAGGCCGGGTATTCCGAGGTCTACCTCTGGGCGGCGGCGGTGGAGAAGGCCGGCACCACCGAGGTCGAGGCGGTCAAGAAGGCGGCGGACGGCATCACCTTCAATGCGCCCGAGGGCCTGATGACCATCGACGGCGCCACCCAGCACATGTACAAGACGGCCCGCATCGGCCAGGTCCAGCCCGACGGGCTCATCAAGGAGATCTCCAATTCGGGGTCGCCGATCAAGCCCGACCCGTACCTCAAGTCCTATCCCTGGGCCGTAGGACTGTCGTAGCGCCTCCGTGGACATCTACCTCTCGCAGCTCTTCACCGGGCTGAGCGTGGGTTCGGTGCTGCTGCTGATCGCCCTCGGGCTGACCTTTACGTTCGGCCAGATGGGTGTGATCAACATGGCCCACGGGGAGTTCATCATGGCCGGCGCCTATACCGCCTACATGTTGGGCGGCGTGGTCGGCAGCAGCATGTCGTTGCTCGTGGCCCTGCCCGTCGCGTTTGCCGTGGCAGGGACCATGGGCCTGGTCCTCGAGCGATTGCTCATCCGGCGGCTGTACGGCCGGCCGCTCGACACCCTGCTGGTGACCTGGGGCGTGAGCCTCGTGCTGCAACAGCTGGCGCGGGACATCTTCGGGGCGCCCAACGTGAACGCCGCCTCGCCGACCTGGCTCGGCGGGGGTTTCACGGTCGCCGGGGCGACGCTGCCCTACGCCCGCCTGTTCATCATCGCCCTGGTCGCCGCCGCGGTCACCGGCATCTGGCTCTACATGACCAGGCTGCCCCAGGGCCGGCGTATGCGGGCCGTCATGCAGAACCGCCAGCTGGCCGGCTGCAGCGGGATCGCCACCCAGCGCGTCGACCAGCGGACGTTCTTCATCGGTTCCGGCCTGGCGGGCATGGCCGGAGTGGCGCTCACCCTGCTGGGGCCGATCGGGCCGAGCCTCGGCACCGCCTACATCGTCGACGCCTTCCTGGTCGTGGTGGCCGGCGGGCTCGGGCAGTTGCGGGGGGCGGTCTTCGCCGCCCTCGGCCTGGGCATCCTGGAGTCGTTCGTGGAATTCAAGACCCAGGCCAGCCTGGCCAAGGTCATCGCCTTCGTGGCGGTCGTCGCCCTGCTCCAGGTCCGGCCCCAGGGCCTGGTCTCCGTCCGCAGCCGGGCCCTGACGTGAGCGCCCGATCGCGGTCGGGGACCTGGAAGGGGCGGGCGACGTTCCTGGCCCTCGGCTTCGTCGCCCTGGTGGTCCTGCCGGCGGCGATGTCGGACTTCCGCCTCGGACTGCTGGCCAAGTACCTGTGCTTCGCCATCGTCGCCGTGGGCATCGACCTGGCGTGGGGCTACGGCGGGATGCTCACGCTCGGCCAGGGCCTGTTCTTCGGCATCGGCGGCTACGCCATGGGCATGTTCCTCAAGCTGCAGGAGGCGGGGCCCAAGGGGCTGCCCGACTTCATGTCCTACAACGGGCTGACCAAGGTCCCCGCCTTCTGGGAGCCGTTCCGCCACGCCTGGTTCGCGCTGCCGGCTGTGATCGTCCTCCCGATGGCGGTCGCCGCCGGGCTGGGCGCCCTGGTGTTCCGCCAGCGGATCCGGGGCGCCTACTTCGCCATCCTCACCCAGGCCCTGGCCGCCGCCTTCGTCATCCTGCTCATCGGCCAGCAGGGCTACACGGCCGGCACGAACGGGCTCACCAACATGAAGACGATGTTCGGCTACGACCTCAACGACCCGGTCAACCAGCGCAACCTTTACCTCGTGGTGGTCCTCGTCCTCGGCGCGGTCTACCTTCTCGCCCGCCAGCTCGTGGCCAGCCGGTACGGGCGACTGCTCATCGCCGTCCGCGACGGCGAGGACCGGGTCCGGTTCCTGGGCTACAACCCGACGACGGTCAAGGTGCTGGCCTTCGCCGCCTCGGCGGGGATGGCGGGCATCGCCGGGGCACTGTTCGTGCCCGTCGTCGGCATCATGTCGCCCGCCGCCCTCGGGATCGTCCCGTCGATCGAATTGCTGATCGGCGTGGCCGTCGGTGGCCGGGCCACCCTGATCGGCGCCGTGCTCGGCACCGTCCTGGTCAACTACGCCAAGACCGGGCTGTCCGAGCAGTTCGCCTCCGGTTGGCTCTACCTGCAGGGCGCCCTGTTCATCCTGGTCGTCGCCTTCGCCCCCAAGGGCATCGCCGGCATCTGGGAGGCCCTCCGGCGGAGCCGGTCGCCGGCGCCGGTCGGGGAGGAACCGGTCGCGCCCGAGCCGGCCAACGTGCTGGAGGCGGTGAGTTGACCGCCCTGCTGGAAATCCGTGCCCTGGAGGTCGTCTTCGACGGGTTCAAGGCCATCGACACCCTCGACATCGACGTGGACGAGGGCGAGGTGCGGTTCCTCATCGGACCGAACGGCGCCGGAAAGACCACGCTGATCGACGTGGTCACCGGGCTCACCCGTCCGGCGGCGGGCGAGGTCACCTTCGCCGGGCAGTCGCTGCTCGGTCGCCCGGAGCACAAGATCGTACGGTTGGGCATCGGGCGGACGTTCCAGACCGCCTCGGTCTTCGAGCAGCTGACCGTCCTGGAGAACCTCGACCTGGCGGCCAGCTTCCGCCAGCCGTTGCGCCGCCTCCTCCGGCGGCGGAAGGGTGTCGCCGAACCGGTGGCCGAAGCCCTGGCGGCGGTGGGCCTCGCCGGGCTGGCCGAGGCCCGCGCCGAGATCCTCTCCCATGGTCAGAAGCAGTGGCTCGAGATCGGGATGCTGCTGGTGCAGGACCCCAAGCTGCTGCTGCTCGACGAGCCGGTGGCCGGCATGAGCAAGGAGGAGCGCAACCGGACGGGGGAGCTGCTGCACGAGATCGCCAGGACCCGCACCGTCGTGGTCGTCGAGCACGACATGGAGTTCCTCCGTCGCTTCGCCAATCGGGTCACGGTCATGCACGAGGGTCAGATCCTCTGCGAGGGCACGGTCGCCGAGGTGCAGGCCGACGAGCGGGTCCAGGAGGTCTACCTCGGTCGCAGCCGGGACAAGCGCAGCACCGCGGAGGTGAGCTGACCATGCTGGTCGTCGAGAGCCTCGACGTCGCCTACCGGCGGACGCAGGTGCTCTTCGCGGTGTCGATGGAGGTGCCCGATGGTGGGCTGGTGTGCGTCATGGGCCGCAACGGCGTGGGCAAGACCACCCTGCTCAACACGGTGATGGGCGTGTTGAAGGCATCGGCCGGCCGGATCACGTGGGACGGCCGCGACATCACCGGCTTGCGCCCACACGAGCGGATCAAGGCCGGCATCGGGTACGCGCCGCAGGGCCACCCCACCTTCCCCCAACTGACCGTGGCGGAGAACCTGGCCGTCGTGGTCGAGTCGTCGGGCGCAGGGGCGGCCGGCCGGGCGGCGGTCGACGAATCCCTCGACCTGTTCCCCCGGCTCAAACCCCTCCTCGGGCGGCGGGCCGGCTTCCTGTCCGGGGGCCAGGCCCAGCAGCTCGCCCTGGCCAGGGCCCTCGTCACCCGGCCCCGCCTGCTCGTGCTGGACGAGCCCACCGAGGGGATCCAGCCGTCGATCATCCTGGAGATCGAGGACGCCATCGCCCAACTCCACCACCGGGACGGCCTGTCCATCCTCCTGGTGGAGCAGTACGTCGAGTTCGCCCTGCGCCTGGCCGACCGTTACGTCGTGCTGGACGCAGGGGAGGTCGTCGCCGCCGGCGCCACGTCCGACCTCACCGACGACTCCTCGGTCCGCCGGCTCCTGGCCGTCTGAGG
>JALYYN010000517.1 GCA_030946525.1 Actinomycetota bacterium
GCCCGGGACGGCTCGGCCGAGGAGCGGGCCGCAGCCCTGGCCACCCTTAGCGTGGACCAGAGCTTCCGACTGTCGCGGGCCGAGGCGGCGGCGCGCACCCCACCTCGCCACGCCCGGCCTGTCTCACTCACTGCCGGCGGAGGGCAGCCCCACCGCAGCATCTACGACCAACAGCACAGCACGTTGCCTCAGCTCGGCACCCTGGCCCGTGCTGAAGGCACGCCACCGGTCCCCGACGGCGCCATAAACGATGCCTACGACAACTTCGGGGCCACCTACAGCCTGTACTGGGACATCTTCCAGCGGGATTCCATCGACGGCCAGGGAATGCCCATCGTCGGCCTCGTCCACTTCGGCACCAACTACGACAACGCCTTCTACGATGGCCAAGGCCACATGTTCTTCGGTGACGGCGACGGCCAGCTCCTGACCCAGACCACCAAGGGTCTTGACGTCATCGGCCACGAGCTCACCCACGGTGTGACCCAGCACGAGGCCAACCTGACCTACTCGGGCCAGTCCGGCGCCCTCAACGAGTCCGTCTCCGATGTTTTCGGCTCTCTGGTGAAGCAGTACCACCTCCACCAGGACGCAGCATCGGCGGACTGGCTCATTGGCGCCGACGTGGTGGGTCCGGCGCTGCAGCCGGCGCTTCGCTCGATGAAGGACCCGGGGCACGCCAACCCACACGACAATCAACCGGCCGACATGGACCACTACGTGCAGACGACCCAGGACAACGGCGGCGTGCACCAGAACTCAGGGATCCCCAACCACGCCTTCTACGTCGTGGCCACGACCATTGGCGGCAATGCCTGGGAGACGGCCGGCAAGGTCTGGTATGCCACCATCCGTGACCCCCAGCTCGCTCCGAACGCCTCCTTTGCCGATTTCGCCAAGGTCACCCTGGCACAGGCCTCGGTGCTGTTCGGTCCTACCAGCGCCGAGGCCGACGCTGTCAAGGCCGGCTGGGCGGCAGTGAAGGTGCCGCTCGCGTCGACGCCGGGCCCCCACCCGACTCCGCACCCGACTCCACACCCGACTCCGCACCCGACTCCGCACCCGACTCCGCACCCGCACCCGACGCCTCACCCACACCCCACGCCCCACGCCTGAGCTGAGCCAACGCTCCCGTCACATGCACGGGTGGCGTCATCTTGATACCGTCCGGCTGCTGAGCATGGGCTCCGCCGGCGGCCAACGGAGCCCCGAGCGATAGGAGGCGACGATGGCGGAGCAGTCGAGGTTCGAGCAGTATGTCCTTCTTCCCGGCGGTCAGCTACGCGCCGCGCAGTCGACACCCGAGGTGCGTGAGTTCTTCGCCGGCTTGGCCGCACCCGGAGAGATGCACAATCTCGACGCCGCCGCGCCGGGTGCGCAGCTTCGCGTCGTCGATACCCTCGGGTCCGACGGCGCCGCGCTCATCGAAGCTTCTCCTGAGGCATTGCTCGCATTGCGTCGCCTACAGCCCGGTGTTTCGGTGGTGCCGCTTCGGCATTACACCCCGGCGATCGCCCGCCGACATGTCGAAGGCCACCCCGCCGGCGCCACCGTCGCCCCCGGCGCCGAGGTGGCCATACGGGTGGTCTCGGCGCAGGGCGGCGCGCCGGTGGTGGGCGCCTTTGTCGTTGCCTTCGTGGACTTCTCCACCAAATCGGGCGACCAAGGCGTGACCGACGCCAACGGGCAGGTGAAATTCGCCTTGGGCAGCCAAAGCACAACCCTTGATCGACTCTACGTCTATCCGATCGATGCGTACTGGAGCTCGATCTCCACCAACTTTGTCGCCACCGACGGAGCGACAGTGCAGGTCCAGCCCCTCGACCTCGCCTTCACCGACGGGCTACGCCACTACTACGGCAATGCCGACGACGGCACCGCCGGCGGTGTGACCGTTGCCGTGATCGACACCGGCGTCGGCCCGCACCCCGACCTTGTCGTGGCCGGCGGCGCCAACACCGTCACTGGCGAGAGCCCTACCGACTTCGCCGACAACGGACAGCACCACGGCACCCATGTCGCTGGGATCATCGCCGCCCGCGGTCGTCCTCCCACTGGCATTCGAGGCGTGGCCCCCGGCGTCACACTCCGCGCCTACCGGGTCTTCGCCAAAGGCAGTGGCTCGGCGACGAGCTTCGCCATCGCCAAGGCGATCGACCAGGCCGTGACCGACGGATGCGACCTGCTGAACATGAGCCTGGGCGGCGGGCAGCCGGATCCGGTTCTGCAGGCTTCTATCGCAGCTGCCCGGTCGGGCGGCAGCCTGTGCATCATCGCCGCCGGCAACGGCGACCGCGCCCCGGTCGCCTTCCCGGCCTCGGAGCCCACCGCCGTCGCCGTCTCCGCCCTCGGTCGGGTGGGGACGTTTCCGACCACAGCGAGCGAAGCCGACGACGTGGCCAGCCCCTTCGGGACGGACCCTTCCGACTTCATCGCCTCGTTCTCGAACGTCGGATCACAGCTCGCTCTCACCGGGCCCGGAGTCGGCATCATCTCGACCGTGCCGGGCGGCTACGCCGAGATCAGCGGCACGTCGATGGCCTGCCCGGCCGCCACCGGCATGGCGGCTCGAGCATTGGCGGGGTCGGCGGCGCTCACCATGCCGCGCGATGCCAGCCGGTCCGACGCCATGGTCAAGGCCATCTTGGGCTCGGCGAAGTCCCTCGGCTTCGCCCCTGGATTCGAGGGCCACGGACTCCTCGATTTCGGACCCACGCCGACCCCGCATCCCACACCGCATCCGCACCCGACCCCGCACCCGACACCTCACCCGTAGATCGCAGCGCCGGTCGGACGCTGCGCCATAGATCCCCCCCCGCCCATTCCACGTGGTGAGGCGCTCAGCTATTTTCACCAACTACGGCGACGACGACAGGAGCGTGGCGATGACTGGTCCGGCGACGACACTGGCCTGCGGCCAGGAGATCACCGCGAACACGACCCTCGACGGGGACCTGATATGCACCAACGGTCCGGCACTGATCGTGACCGCCGACAATGTCGTGCTCGATCTCGGTGGCCACACCGTGTCGGGTGACGGAACCACCAGCGCGGGCGCTCCGGGCATCCTGCTCCGTAACGTGAAGGGGGTAACGGTGCAGAAGGGCACCGTCCAGCACTTCGGCGCCGGGGTCGCCATCAGCGGTGGGTCAGGCAATCTCGTGCAGAACATGACACTGCAAGACAACGTGGGCACAGCCGGCGGCGATTTCGGCGATGGGCTGGTGATCACCGACTCCACCGACAACCACATCATGGGAAATACGGTGCGCCGCAACGGGCCTTACAGCGGGATCTCCGTCGTGGGGGCATCAACGGGGAACAACGTTCACCAGAACGTCGTGAGCGACAACAACATGCTTCCCGGGGATCCCGCGGTGGGGCGCCAAGACATGGGCATCCGCATCGAAGGCCCGGCGGCGAACAACAACAAGGTGGTGGGCAATACCGTCAGCGGTAGCGGGGCCGACGGCATCGTCGTGCTGGCCACCTGTCTGAATCCCAGTTCCGGGTGCGCCGGAACTCCGCCCAACGAAGGGAACGAGATCACCAACAACATGAGCCACAACAACGGCTCCAGCGGCACCGGCAGCGGCATCCGCCTGTTCGCGGTGCCGGCCGCTGTTGCGCCCGCGCACACGACGGTCAGCGGCAACGTGGCCAACAACAACACGACCAACGGCGTGTCCGTCGACGCCGTAGGAAGCTCGAACCCTGGGCCGACCCAGAACACCCTCACAGGAAACAGTGGCCAGGGCAACGGCCAGTTCGACGGCTTCGACGGCAACACTCCTGCCTGTGGCGCGAACGCCTGGTCGGCCAACACCTTCGCCACGGTGAGCCAGCCATGTGTGGCCGGAGGGCCGCCCACTCCCCACCCCACGCCGCATCCCACTCCCCACCCCACACCGCACCCGACACCGCACCCGACACCGCACCCGAC
>JALYYN010000530.1 GCA_030946525.1 Actinomycetota bacterium
CCACTGGACCGCGTGTCGCTGCTGGCCCTGCCCGGCGTCGGGCCGGTGAAGGCGGAGCGCTACGGCGAGGCGCTGCTGGCCGTCGTCGCCGCCTGTGCCGCCGAGGCCTGACGTCGCCCGCCGGAGAGTCGTCACGGGAAGTCGATTGACACCACACCGGATCGGCGCGACAACGGGTCATGCGTCCCTATCTGTGGCCGGAGAGCGGTTGGCCGTACCCGGACGGCAAGGTGGAGCAACCTGATCTCGACTGGGTGGTGGACGAGGACGCCGTTGTCCTGCGAGGGGCGGGCCAGCACGGCCCGGGCGTCGGGGGTACCCGCCTACGTCGTGCTCCACGACACCACCCTCGCCGCGGTGGCCGAGGCCCGGCCGCTGAACCGCGTGTCGCTGCTGGCCCTGCCCGGCGTCGGTCCGGTGAAGGCCGAGCGCTACGGCGAGGCGCTGCTGGCCGTGGTCGCCGCCTGCGCCGCCGAGGCCTGACGTCGCCACCGGGAAGTCGATTGACACCGCAGCGGATCGGCGCGACAACGGGTCATGCGCCCCTATTTGTGGCCGGAGGACGGTTGGCCGTATCCGGACGGCAACGTCGAGCAACCTGATCTCGACTGGGTGGTGGACGAGGACGCCGTCGTCCTGCGAGGCGCCGGCCAGCACCTCTTCGACGTGCTCGAACCGATCGAGCGCCAGGTCATCACCGCCCACTACGGCCTGAACGGAACGCCGGCCCGCAGCATGAAGGAGCTGCACCACGACCTCGGCCTGTCCCGGCACGACCTGCGCGACGCCCTCGGCGGCGGCCTGGCCAAGCTCCGCTCCAGCCTGGCCGAGTAGCTCAGCCCGCTACGCACCCCCGCCCTTTCGGGCCGCGATCACGCGGATCACGATCTGGGTGATGACGAACGACACGACGAGGGTGAACAGGCCGAGCAGCACACCTCCCACGATCGCCGAGCCGGCCGACGCGCCGGTGGCCAGGGCGATCACGAGGTAGATCACCGCCGCGATCACGCCGGCGATCACGTTGCTCCGTACCGACGCGTTCATCCGCATGGCCGTCGTCTCCCGATCGCGAGAGCTCAGGCTACCGCCGGGCCGCCGGCATGCATGTCGAAGTCGACGAGCAGGGGGGCGTGGTCCGAGGGTAGCTTGCCCTTGCGGGCCTGGCGGTCGATGAGCGCCCAACCGGCCCGCTCGGCCATGGCCTTGGTGGCCAGCACCAGGTCGATGCGCAGGCCCCGGCCCTGGTGGAAATCGCCGGCGCGGTAGTCCCACCACGAGTAGACGCCGGACTCCTGGTACCGGGCCCGGAAGACGTCCACCAGGCCCCACTGGCACATGGCCGCCACCGCCTCGCGCTCGGCCGGGCTGACATGGGTCCCGCCATGGAGCTTGGTCGGATCCCAGACGTCACGGTCCTCGGGGGCGACGTTGAAGTCCCCGCAGATGGCCAGGTTCCCCGCCGGATCGGCGACCGCCTCCAGGTGCCCGCGCAGCCGATCGAGCCACGCCAGCTTGGCCTCGTAGTGCTCGGTGCCCACCATCCGGCCGTTGGGCACGTACACCGACCCCACCCGCACCCCGCCGCAGGTGGCCCAGAGCAGCCGGGCCTCGGTGGTCTCGTCCTCGGCCTGGTCGGAGAAGCCGGCGACGATGTCGTCCAGGCCCACCCGGCTGAGGATGGCGACCCCGTTCCACCGGCCCTCGCCGCAGTGGGCCGACTCGTACCCGAGGGCCGAGAAGGCCAGGGCCGGGAAGGCCCTGTCGGCCAGCTTGGTCTCCTGCATGCACAGCACGTCGGGGCGGGCGTAGGCCAGCCACTCCTCCACCTTGGGCAGGCGGACCTTCAGTGAGTTGACGTTCCAGGTGGCGATGCGCATGGCCCCGACGACTCTACGGGGACTGCAGAGGCGCCGGAAGCGAGCGTGCAGTTCGGCCGGCGGTACCGGCCGAGATGGTCAGTCGACCGGTACCGCCGCCCTTTTCGTCGCCTTCCGGGGCGGCGCCGCCCTCTTTGCCGCCGCCTTGGCGACCGGCTCCACCTTCTCGGCGGGGGCCTTCCCGGCGGGGGCCTTCTTGGTGATGGCCTTCTTGGCCGTCGCCCGCTTGACCGTCGTCTTCTTGACGGGGCCGCCGTCGTCCGCCGACGCGGGCACGGGCGCCTCGTCCACCGGCGCCGCCTTCTTGGCCGCCGCCTTCCTGGGCGCCCGCTTCTCGACCGGGGCGACCTCGGGCCCGACCTGCGCCAGCACCGGCGCCTCCACCGCCTCGACCGCGGGCGCCACCGCCTTCGCACGGGACCGGGTGGCCTTCCTGGCCGGCGCAGGCCCGACGGTCTCCGGCAGGGCCACCGGAGCGTCCGCCTCGACCGCGGCCGCCCCGACCGGCGCGGCCGCCGACTTGCGCGACCGCCGGGGCT
>JALYYN010000536.1 GCA_030946525.1 Actinomycetota bacterium
CGCCCCGGCGAGGTGGTCGGCCCAGACCCCGGCCGCGCTGACCACGATCGATGCGTCGATCTCCAGGTCGCGCCCGTCCGCCTCGACCCGCGCGCCGCCCGGCTCCAGCCGGGTCACCCGGGCGTGGTTGGCGGCGACCGCGCCGTGGTCGAGCACCGCAGTCCGGGCTACGGCCAGGGTGAGGCGGGCGTCGTCGGCCCGGGCGTCCAGGTAGAGGTGGGCGCCGGTCAGTCCGTCGGGCCGGAGCGACGGGGCGCGGGCCAGGGCGTCGGCGGGGGAGAGGCGGCGGTGCAGCCCGATCCGGAACCCGCCGACCAGGTCGTAGAGCCACAGGGCCGAGCTCACCGCTCGCAGCCCGGCGCGGCTGCCGTAGGAGGGGACCAGGAAGGGAAGCGGCCGGACCAGGTGGGGTGCGTTGTGCAGGAGCCGCTGGCGCTCGGCCAGGGCCTGGGACACCAGGCGGTAGTCGCCCTGGCGGAGGTAGCGGAGGCCGCCGTGGACCAGCTTGGACGAGCGTGACGATGTGCCGGAGCCGAAGTCGTCCCGCTCGACCAGGGCGGTGCGCAGGCCCCTCGACGCGGCGTCGAGCGCCACGCCGGCTCCGGTGATGCCGCCGCCCACGACGAGGACGTCGAACTGCTCGGAGGCGAGCCGGTCGAGCGCCTGGGCGCGGTCGAAGGTCGTGGCCGCAGCGCCGGTCATGCCTGTCGGGTCAGCTCGGCGTAGTCGGTGCGCAGGCCGTCCCCGAGCAGTTGGGGCACCGAGCGACGCTGGGCGGCCAGGTATCCGGCGGCGAGGACGAGGTAGATGATCCCGACGATCACCAGCTCGGCCCCGTGCCAGGACGTGGGCACCACGGCGCCGATCACGAACTGGGCCCAGAACAGGACGAACAGCATCCACGCCTCCCTCACGCTCATCGAGAGGTTGACGAGGATGGCGACGGCGAAGACCGACTGCGCTGCGGTCAGGAAGAGCTCCTCACGCTGGCGGGCGATGATGGGCAGGCCGTGCAGGCTGCCCGAGGCGAGGGCGAAGACGATCGGCAGGGTGCCGACCAGCAGCGTCCACTGGTTGACCTTGGACGAGACCAGTGTCCCCAGCCCGGCGTTGGTGTTCAGCCGCCACGCGTACAGCCCGGCCACCAGCAGCTCGGGCGTCTCCGACGCCAGCGGCGCCAGCCACTGGACGAGCAGGAACTCGCTGATGCCGAGCTCGGCGCCGGCCGCGACCAGCGATTCCGCGAACTGCTCGGCGCACAGCAGGATCACCCCGGCGGCGAAGACGAAGAACAGGCCCACGGTGAGCCGCCGGTTGCGGGTCGCGAACGTGCCGACGTACAGGGCCGGCCCGACCAGATCCGGTTCCTCGGCGGGCGCCCGCGAGATCCGCACCGTGTAGACCACGAACAGGGCGATCAGGACGGCGGCGTCGACCAGGGTGATGCTGCGCTTGAGGGGCAGGGTCAGGGAGTACGCGCTGGCCACAGCCAGGAAGGCGAGCTCGACGGAGTGGGTCCGGTCCAGCGCGATTCCGCTCATCGCTCCGCTGGTGGCGACCGTCGTGCCGGCCGGTGCCGCGGATCGTTCCCGCCGGCGCATGGCCCACCACGCCAGGAAGACGACCAGCGACCAGCCGACGCCGATCAGGAGCCGGTTGGCACCGGTCATGTTGGCGAGGGCCAGCGAGCAGGGCGACTCCGTGGTGCTGCCGGCGGCGTGGCAGGTCGGCCCGAACCGCTTGAAGCCGGTGCCGCCCTTCCATGCGAACACGGTGTCAACCGCGTACTCCGGAAGGACGGCGATGAACGCCAGCAGGGCAATGGCCAGCCCGGCGGAGATGTCCAGTTGGGCGACCTCGGCCGCCCAGCTGAGCAGGAAGGCGGCGCCCACGATGGCCAACCCGAACAGCAGGGCCATGACCGCAGGCGTGCCGTGGAACCCTGCGAGCCGGGCGAAAACGCCGGGCAGGCACAGTGCGGCTGCGAGGCCGATCGACGTCCGCTGGCGCCCCGGTCGCACCCCCGGGGTGCTCTCGACGGGGTCGGCCACCGTCGCATCCTACGGTCGTCGCCCCCGGGCCCGGTCCGCCGGGGACCCGGCCGGCGGCGGCCCCGCCCCCGGGAACCACGTTGCGTTCGGCAACAGATGTGTTGGATAATTACCCAGGTCGCTTCCGACCGGCTCCACGGGTCAGGTTTGGGATCGAGCCGAGAGAGGAAGGTGAAACCCGTGATGGATCTGTCCTGGCGTCTAAGAGGCGCGTGCCGCGGGCTGGACCCGGAGGTCTTTTTTCCCACCACCGAGGAGGAAGACGTCCAGCGGGCCAAGGCCGTGTGCAACACGTGCGTCGTCCAACAGCAGTGCCTCGAGTTCGCCCTCGCGAACCGGGAGTCCGAGGGGATCTGGGGCGGCGCCACCGACAAGGAACGCCGCCGCATCCTGCGCCAGCGCCGGAAAACGGCGGCCGCGTAGCGCAGGGGCGCTCGCGGCCGCGTAGCGCAACGCGCTCCGGCTGCGTAGGGCAGACCGGCGGCGGCCGGCTCCAACCGGGCCGCCCCCTATCCTGCGTCCGGCCACTACCGTGCCGGTGTGACCCTTGCGGAGCTCGGAGGATGGCCGGAGGTGCTCGGACCCCTCACCGGGGGACGGGACCTCAGTGCCCAGCAGGTGGCGGCGGCCGCCACCGAGATCCTGCAGGGGACGGCCACCGCCTCGCAGATGGCGGCCTTCGCGGTGGGACTGCGGATGAAGGGCGAGACGGTCGAGGAGATGTCCGCCCTGCTCGACGTCCTGGTCGCGTTCGGCGAGCGGGTGACGCTGGCCGAGGGGACCGACGCCGTCGACACGTGCGGGACGGGCGGTGACCGGGCCTGTACCATCAACGCCTCGACCGTGGCCGCCCTGGTCGTGTCCGGTGCCGGCGCCTCGGTCTGCAAGCACGGCAACCGCTCGCAGAGCTCGCAGTGCGGCTCGGCCGATCTCCTCGAAGCGCTCGGCGTGGCCGTGAGCGTCGGTCCGGCCGGCGTGGCCGCGTGCGTCGCCCGGGCCGGCATGGGCTTCTGCTTCGCCCCCCGCTACCACCCCGCGTTCCGCCATGTCGGCCCGACCCGGCGTGAGCTCGGGGTCCCCACCGTGTTCAATTTCCTCGGGCCGGTGGCCAATCCGGCCGGGGTCCGTCGCCAGGTCCTGGGGGTGAGCGACCCGGCCATGGCGGCCAAGCTGGTCGGCGTCCTCCAGGCCAGGGGAGCCGAGCGGGCGCTCGTGGTGCACGGCCATGACGGCCTGGACGAGCTGTCCACGATCACCACCTCGACGGTGCTGGAGCTGCGGGACGGGGCCGTGCGGACCTACGAGGTCGATCCTGTCCGGCTCGGCCTCAAGCGGGCCTCGCTGGACGACATCCAGGGCGGCGACCCGGCGACCAACGCCGAGTTGGCCCGGCGGGTGCTCGACGGGGAGCCCGGGCCGAAGCGGGATTTCGTCGTCCTCAACGCCGCCGCCGGTCTGGTGGCGGCCGGCCGGGCCGACGACCTTGCCGAGGGCCTGGCCATGGCGACGGCGTCGGTGGACGAGGGCCGGGCCGCCGCCGCGCTGGAGCGGCTCGTGACGGTGTCCAACGAGCAGGCCGCGGCAGAGGCTGCCGCCTGCTGACCGGTCGAGTGCTCCGTTTGTGAGTTCGGCGGCGTAGGGCCGAGTTTCAGCGTCGCCCGCGAGGCGCACCGGAGCCCGGATACCCGCCGTTCTGGCATGAAGAACGCCGGCAATTACGCGGTTGTGGCATGCCAGAACGAGACTGTCGTCGGCTAACTAACCCCGGCCGCGGCTCCGACCGGTCACCGGCTCGAATCGAGGCAGGCGGGGGACGGGCACCGCCCACGGGCCCTCGCAGTGCACGAGGCGGACCCGTCGGGACTCGGCGTCGAGCCACGACGCGACGCAGGACAGCTCGTCGAGGAGGTGGCGCGGGAGGGGCCGGTCGGGATCGGGATCCTGTTGATCGGGAAGGGCCAGCTGGTCGACCTCGCCGAGGAGGCGGCCGCCGGTCAGGACCACCCGGCGGGCGTCGTCGCCCACCTCGATCTCCATCCGGCCGGCCCGGCGCAGGCCGTCGAGCTTGGTGCTGGCGGGAGATGGCCCGGGCCAGGGCCGCGGCCCGGTCGCGCATGTCGGCCGCCTCCTCGTAGCGCTCCGCCGCGGCCAGAAGTGCCATCCGGGCCCGGAGGGGATCGAGCAGCACGTACGGGTCCCGGGTGAGGCCGACCACGACCTGGTCGACGATGCGGCCATAGTCGGCCTCGGACACCGATCCCGCGCACGGGCACGTCGACACCCCGAGCTGGGCCGGCGCGCACAGCCCGGCCCGGGGGTTGCCGGTGACGCGGGCCTTGCAGCGCCGGAGCGGGACGGCCGACTCGATGGCCTCGGCCACCAGCGTGGCTGCCCCGCTGGAGGCGAGCGGACCGAGGTAGAGGCACCGGTCGCCCGCCCGCACCGAGCGCACCACGGACAGCCGGGGGAACGGTTCGTCGAGGGTGAGCTTGAGGTAGGCGTAACGGTCCCACGTCTTCGACCGGCGGTTGAAGGGCGGCTGGTGGCGGTGGATGAGGCGGACCTCGAGCACCGAGGCCTCGAGCGTGCCGGGGCAGACGACGTGGTCGATCGCCTGGGTCTCCCGGAGCAGCTGGGAGACCTTCCGCCGCTCCTCGCCGGAGAAGTAGGACCGGACCCGTGCCCGCAGGTTGGTGGCCTTGCCGACGTACAGCACCCGCCCGCCGAGGCCCCGGAACAGGTACACGCCGGGACGGCGGGGGAGGCGGGCGGTCAGCCGCAGCTTCCCGACCTGGGGATGGGCCCGGATCGTCGGCAGCTCGAACAGGTCGTCCAGGCCGAGAACGCCCAGGTTGCCGGCCCGCTCGAGCATGACGTGCAGCAGGTCACCGGTGGCGAGGGCGTCGGCCAGCGCCCGGTGCGACGGCCGGTGCGGCAGCCGGAGCTGCTCGGCGAGGGTACCCAGCTTGCAGTTGGGCACTTCGTCGCGGATCAGCCGGCGGGCCAGGGCGCAGGTGTCGACCCAGCGGTTCGGCAGTGGCGCCCGACCGCTCTGCACCAGGGCCGACTGCAGGAACCGCAGGTCGAACCGGACGTTGTGGCCCACGATGACGGCGGGCCCGATGAACTCGAGGAACGACGGCAGGACGGCCCCGATGCGGGGCGCAGGCATGACCATGGACTCGGTGATGCCGGTCAGCACCGTGATCTCCGGGGGGATCCCGACCCCGGGGTTGACCAGCGTCTGGAAGGTGCCGAGGCACTCGCCGCCCCGCAGCTTGACCGCCCCCACCTCGGTGATGGCGTCGCCGGGTGGGGCGGCGCCGGTCGTCTCCAGGTCGAGCACGCAGAACGTGACCTGGTGGAGCGGCACGCCGAGGTCGTCGAAGCTCCGCTGCACTGGCCGGCACGTTATACGAACAGGTGTTCGACACACAAGGCTGGCGGGGACCGGGGCGGGGGTACAGTGACCCGTGGCCCCCGTCCGCTATCGCTGCTCCGCCTGCGGCAACCTGACCCGGTTCGACGTCACCACCGCCCGGCGCACCCGGGCCTTCCATCACTTCTCCCTCGGCGGCGAGCTCACGGTCGAGGACGAGGAGGTCCTGGCCGAGACGGTGGAGGAGGTGGCCTGCCGCTGGTGCGGGTCCGGCCGGGCGGTCGAGCCGGTCACCCAGGCGGCGGTCGAGGCGGGCGCCGCTGAGGGACTGACCGAGGCCGCCGTCGACGCACCCCCGGGACGAGAGGCCTGACGGCGGCGCTCGACAAGCTCCTGCGCCCGGCGCTCGAGGCGGCCGTGATCGTCGCCCGGGCCGGCGAGGAGGCGACCCCGGCCGTGCCCGCCCCCGTGCCGCTCCGGCCGTTCCTGCAGTTCGCCAAGCTGCCGGCC
The DNA here is from genome assembly GCA_030946525.1 of Actinomycetota bacterium. GTDB lineage: Bacteria > Actinomycetota > Acidimicrobiia > Acidimicrobiales > AC-14 > CADCTB01. Next base: position 5,941 of record JALYYN010000536.1, read on the forward strand.
AAGGCCGTCGAAGCCACCCGCCGGGCCATCGACACCGACGAGGAGTTCCGCAGCCGGGTGGCGGAGGTGGTCGAGGAGGAGGACGTGGGCCGGGCCGGTTGGCTGTGGCTGACCCGCCCCCCGGGCTGGGAGGACGACCTCGACATCCTGCGCCGGGGCGCCAGCGAGGCGGGTGCGGCCGCCGCCGACCGGCGGGCCGAGAACGAGGCCCGCCGCCGCCTAGCCGGCGCAGAAGCGGCGGTGCAGCGGGCGGAGGGGGCGGCGGTTGCGG
>JALYYN010000537.1 GCA_030946525.1 Actinomycetota bacterium
CGTGTCACGGTGCGCTTGAAGGCCTTTCCGTGTGAACGGAAGGAAGGGTTCAGCAGGACCGCTGTGAATCGGCCTGTTTGATGGAGCGCCAGGGGATCCACGACTGGGGGCACAAACCGAACCTCCCGAGTTCGGGGAGCTGGAGGCGCTGTGGGTGCGCTGGGCCGAGGACCTGGCCGGCAGGCCGCCCCCCAAACGCCTTAGGCCGGGGCGTTTTAACGCCCACCAACCGCACGCCCACCTGCTCGTGGGTGGGGATCGCCGCCCCGCCGTGGGAGCCGGTGATGGTGTGACCAGCCAGCCTGAGGACGATGCCGTTCCTGGCGATACGCACGCCGTCAGCCGTACAGGGTCCGACGTCGTTGGCCAAAGTCGTGTTCTTGGTCAGGGTGTCGCCGCAGTTCACATGAGTCGCGGCGCTGGCCGGTGCGGCCGCGCGGACCAGGACGCCACCGACGAGTGCCACTGAGAAGGTGGGTACCCCAACCATATTTTGGATCCGTCGTGCATCAATGCAGTCTCTCTTCCGCTTGGCTTTGTGTCTGATCGAATTCTCACGGCCGCGTGCTCGACCGGCGCCGGCGCCTCCGCCGAGGCTACCCGTCACCCCAGCCCGTAAACCGACTGGTCAGTCACAAGACGAGCACTCTGCCCACGACCGCGCCAGGGAACCCTACCCGGGGTACCTCGATTCGAGCCGGTCTGGCCCCCCGCCCAAATGAGCTCAGCGGTTTGAGGGCTCCTTGGAGGATCGTTTGCGCCGCCCGAGGCGGCCGATCGCCCGGAGCACCCCCAGCAGGATCGCCACCCACCGGGGGGCTGGGGCCGATGGACCCGTCGCGTCGGGCGCGGAGGCGCTATCGAGCCTGTCGGGTTGGTCCTCCGCGTCGGACATTCGCTCTTTGATGCGGTCCTTTTCCGCCTCCAACTCGTCGGCGCCAACCAGGTCGTGACAGAGCTTGCGGGTGATCAACACGGCGAGCAGAGGCAACACCACCAGCAGCACCTGGAACATCACCGTGACCGTTGGAAGGTCCATGGTGAACTTCTGAGCCACGATGTCCTGGGACCCGGCGGCAAAGAGCACGATGTAGAACGTCAGGGTGGCGACTCCGATCGAGGTTCGCATCGGGTGCTCGCGTGGTCGGTCGAGCAGCTGGTGCTCCGCGGTGTCGCCGGTGACGCGGCGCTCGAGGAAGGGCCACCCGTAGAGCAACCCGAACGTGAGCCCTGGCAGCACCACGGCAGGAAGGAAGAGCTCGGAGATCGTGTAACCGAAGACATGGAAGCGCCAAGCGGGCGCCAGCCGCAATGCACCCTCCACCCAGCCCATGTACCAGTCGGGCTGGGAGGCGGTGCTCACGGCGGAGGGCTGGAATGGCCCGTACAGCCAGATGGGGTTGATCTGGGCCAGGCCACCGAGCAGGGCCACCACGGCGAAGACTCCGGCCAGAAGCCCGACGGAACGAGCGGTGTAGGTGGGCCACAGCCGGGAGCCGACGATGTTGACCTCGGTACGGCCCGGGCCGGGAAACTGGGTGTGCTTCTGGCGCCACAGGATGGCCAGATGGGCGCCGAGCAGCCCGGCGATGACGGCAGGGACGATCAGGACGTGCAGCACGAACAGCCGCGAGGTGATGTCGGGCGACGGGAACTCGCCGCCAAAGACCAAAAACGCGGCCCACGTACCCACCACGGGAACGGCAAGGGCGATCGAGTAGCCGATTCGCAGGCCGGTACCGGACAGCAGGTCGTCGGGCAGGGAGTAGCCGCTGAACCCGTTGAAGATCACCAGCACCAGCAACGTCACCCCGATCACCCAGTTGAGCTCCCGGGGCCGGCGAAAGGCGCCGGTGAAGAAGATCCGACAGAGATGCACGACGATGGCCCCGGTGAAGATGAGGGCGGCCCAGTGGTGCATCTGGCGGAACACCAACCCGGCGCGCACGTCGAAGCTGAGGCGCACGGTGGAGTTGAACGCCTCCGACATGTGCAGGCCCTTCAGGGGCACGTAGCTCCCGTTGTACACGACGTCTTTGGCGCTGGGGCTGAAGAAGAACGACAGGTA
>JALYYN010000538.1 GCA_030946525.1 Actinomycetota bacterium
GTCTCGACGACGATGGCCTCGTAGCTGTTGTCGTTGATGTAGTTGCCCTCGACCTGGAAGCCGACGGCGTTTGTGTCGCCCCAGATGGCGCGGAACGCGTTGTCGTGGACCCAGTTGTTGGTGATCCGCGCGTCCTCGACCCCGAACATCTTCACCCCGGAGTGGCACCCGCAGAAGGGGTCGGGCCCGTTCGGGTTGTCACTGTTGTTGCCGATCTCGTTGTGGTCGATCACGACGGTCCGGACGCCCGGCGTGCCGTTGATGCCGGTCTGGCCGTTCTTCGTGAGGCAGCTGTCGCGCACCACGCTGTTCGGCCCCATGTTGAGCGCGATGGTGGCGATGTCGCGCATGGTGGTGTTCGTGACGATCCAGTTCGGGCCGAGGTCGTGGTTGACGGCGGCCTGGTCCTGGTATGGGACGAAGTGCTGGATGGTGAGGTACTTGATGGTGACGCCGTCGGCCTTCCCGGTGAAGGCGTAGTAGTGGACGTCCTGCCCGTCCAGGATCGCCCCGGGTGCGCCGATGTAGGTGGTGCTGTCGGCGGGGACGATCTGCCCATAGGGATTCGTGCCGAACGTGTGCGTCCCGGTGGCGAAGTAGTACACCGTCCCCTTGGCCGACGCCCCCTTGTAGCCCTCGTTCACGAAGAAGTCGATGTTGTCGCCGGCGGGGACGACGACGGCGCCGGGCGGGGCGGTGCCCGGGCCGGAGAGGACGCTGGCATCGCCGCAGATCCGGGCCGGCGGCGCGACCGGGAAGGTGTCCGAGGTCGCTGTCGTGCCCCCCGCCGCGCTGGCGGTGCTGGTGTAACCGGGGCCGGAGACGACGGCGAACAGGCCCGCCAGCGAGGCGGCGAGCACGGCGATGGGCGCCCGCCTACGGGGGCGTCGGGAAATGAACCCCGAAGGGCTTGCTTCTGACACGTATGTTGCCGCCCAGCGCGAGGAGAAAGAAGAGGGTGAACGAGGGCGCTCGTGTTCGCCGCCGGTTCTTCGATCGAGTATGGGCTGTCGTCCCAAATCTGTCAATCCGGCTGAATCGGCCGGGTAGCGGCGCGGGGCTGAGAAATGAATCACTCAGGCCGACATCGAGGCCGCGTACCACCGCGACCATCCCGGAGCACGAGCTGCACGGGTGCTCGCCCCGCCCCGCCCATGCACCTGAACGAACACATGTACGATCCTCACCGCCCACAGAGCGACGACGTCGTCACGGGCGGCACTTGCACTCGGCGGATCCCCAAACGGACACCTGACCGCGGAGACCTACCGAACGGGCCCGGTACCGCTCAGCCCCAGATGTCCCGGTGGACGTTGAGCACCACGCGGGATCCCAACGGATCGATCCTGATGGGCAGCTCCTGCATGCCCGCCAGGCTCTGCCGGACCGCGCGCTGGTGCTCGGCCTCGCACGTCACCAGCAGGAAGCCACCCCCGCCCGCGCCGCTGACCTTGGCCGCGGAGGCGCCCGCCTCCAGTGCCGAGTCCACCGCAGCGTCGATCTGGCCGTTCGAGACGCCGGGGGCAAGCACCCGCTTGGCCTCCCAGCTGGCTCGCAGCGCCTCGCCGACGGCGCCCACGTCGCCCCGGCGCAGTCCGTCGGCGGCGCGGCCGGCCAGGTCCCGGAGAAGGTCGAGCTGGGGGAGGATGTTGGGGACGTTCGCCGTCTGCTGCTCGAGAATCGTCGTCGCGCTGCGGGTGACGCCGGTGTAGAAGAGCAGCATCTGGTCCTGCAGCAGCCGGCGCTGCGCGGTCGGTACGACGACCTCCTCGGCCACGACCCGGTCGCCGGGGCCGAAGCTGATGTCGCGGATTCCGCCCAGCGCGGCGATGTACTGGTCCTGCTTCCCGATCTGCTTGCCGCAGCGGTCGATCTCGATGGTGCAGGCCCGATCGGCCAGCTCCTCACCTGACACCTGGCGCCCCGTGTAGGCGAACAGGGCGTGCAGCAGCCCGACGGTCACCGCCGACGACGAGCCCAGCCCCGAACCCGCCGAGGGCACGTCGGCCAGGGTGGTGATCTCCACACCGGTGCGGACCCCGGCCATGTGCATGGCCTCCCGCACCAGTTCGTGCTGGAGGTCCTCCACCCGCGAAACGATCTCTTTCTTGGAGTAGTTGACGTAGATCTCGTCGTCGAATCGCTGCTTGACGATGACGTAGATGTACTTGTCGATGGCGCAGTTGAGGACCCGGCCGCCGTGCTCGCGGTAGTAGGCGGGGAGGTCGGTGCCGCCGCCCACCAGTCCGATGCGCAGCGGGGTCTGGGTGATGATCATGTGCGGGCCACCTCCGGCCACTCCAGCTCGGCCTGCTGCAGCGCGTGCGGGGAGCCGATGTCGCGAAAGTAGCCGGACACGGTCAGGGTTCGGGCCCGGCCGACCAGGGAGGGAAGGACGTCGAAGCCGATGTCCTTCGGAGGTGCGCCGATCTCGTCCAGGATCGCCGGATCGAAGGCGTACATCCCGGCGTTGGCCAGATCCCCCTTCGGCTCGGCGGGCTTCTCGGTGAACGCGGTCATCACCCCGCCGTCGTCGACTTCGAGGATGCCGCACTGGCGCGGGTGCTCGGTGTGGATCACGGCCAGCGTGGCGACCGGCGTGGTTGCGAGGTGGGCGTCGATCAACAGGCGCAGGTCGAAGTCGGTGAGGTTGTCGGCGTTGAAGGCCAGCACCACCTCCTGGTCCTCGGTCCAGCCCCGGTTGGCGACCAGGGTGCCGGCGCTGCCGAGGAGGGTCGGCTCGAACGCCGTCCGGGTGCCCGGCGGCCCTCGGCGTCCATCGAGATGGGCGGCCACCATATGTGGCAGGTGGTGGAGGTTGACGAGGACCTCGTCGATGCCCGCCCGGGCCATGTTGTCGAGCCAGATGTCCAGCAGCGGGCGGCCGGCGACGGGCACCATGCACTTGGGCAGGGTGTCGGTGATCGGTCGGAGCCGGGTGCCGAGGCCGGCGGCGAGGAGGAACGCCTTCATTGCACGACGGGCCGGACGACCCCGAGGGCCCGCATGGTGGCGTTGGCCTCGCTGAGGATGGTGTCGAGGCCGTCGATACCTGCCAGCCAGTCGGCGTAGTCGGCCACGGAGTCGGCCGGCCTGCGTTTCGGT
>JALYYN010000404.1 GCA_030946525.1 Actinomycetota bacterium
GCGGGCGGCGGCTGCCGCTGCCTCACCCTGGCCCTGGACGTGGCGGTGGGGCCGCCGCCGGGGTGACCGGCCGGCGCAGGAGCGGGTGGACCCCCACCATCGACGGGCGGCGGGGCGGCTCGCTGAAGCCGAAGCCGGTCGGCGGGTCGATGTCGCCCAGCGCGCCCAGGTCGCGGCCGTCGATCGACGCCCGACCGGCCACCAGCCGGCGGTAGGAGACGGCCCGGTACCACTCCTCGACGCCCGTCGGGCTCACGCCGTAGGTACGCACGCCCAGCAGCCGCCGGGCGATCGGGCCCTCGACCCGGCGGGTGAACCAGGCCGGGCGGGGCCACGGGACTGCGATCCCACGTCCGCCTTCCAGGTGCAGGTCGATGCCGAGCCCGGTGGCGCGCAGGTCGAGATGGCGCCCCTCCAGCCGGGCGTCCAGCGGGCCGACCACCACTTCGTCGAAGGTGTAGACGCCCGAGACGTACGCCGCCGCCGCCTCGGTTCCCGCAACCAGTAGCCGGTGGCCGTCGGGCCGGGCCCACATGAGGTCGTCAAGCCGGCCCACGGGTGAGATGCGCCAGGTGCCGACGACGAACCGGTCGCCGGAGGCGAAGCCGGCGCTGGTGATGTGGCCTACGAGCGCGTCTCGGCCTTGGCCCGGTCCCGTTTCCGGCCCCTCGACGCCACCGCCCAGATGGCGACCGCGAAGGCCACCGAGATGATGGCCAGCACCACGTGGACGGCCTTGAACCCGAACCCGTGCCCGGGCGTGTGGTCGCCCAGGATGTTGCGGATCCGGGTGCCCCAGACGAAGACGGTCCACACCGCCGCGGTCCGCAGGATCAGGGCATCGGCGCGGCTCATGCACGCACCGTAGTCACCAGAGGGCGGGTTGCAGGTCGCGCACCGTCCGCTGGACACCTCCCCACGGCAGGTTGTCCATGAACACCCAGGCCCGGCGGTGGATCGACGTCGGCCCGAACGCAGCCAGGGCCGCCTTGTGCCGCGGGCAGGGGTAGCCCTTGTTGAGGTCGAAGTCGTAGGCCGGGAAGTGCGGCGACTCGGTCCGCATGATCCGGTCGCGGGTGACCTTGGCCAGGATGGAGGCGGTGGCGATCGACAGGCAGGACGCGTCGCCCTTGACGATGCGGACGACGTTCCCCCGGTCCACGTACGAGCCACTGACGAAGTCCCACCGGCCGTCGACCAGGACGGCGTCGGGAGGGCGGGCCAGCCCCAGGCCTCCGACCGCCCGGGAGGCGGCCAGGCGTTGGGCGGCCGACATGCCGAGTTCGTCGCACTCCTGCTGGCTGGCGTGGCCGACCGCCCAGGCGGCGCACCATGCGGCGATCCGGGGGAACAGGCGCTCCCGTTCCGCCTCGGTGAGCATCTTCGAGTCCCGGACCCGGTAGACCCGCCGGTCCTGCGGCAGGACCGCGGCACCGACGGTCAGCGGTCCGGCCCAGGATCCCCGGCCGACCTCGTCGACGCCCACCACCACCTCGTGGCCGTCCGCCCACAGCCGCCGCTCCCGGGCCAGGCTCGGGACGGTCTGCACGGCCACGCCGACGACCTTACCGAGGGCGGCCCGGTTTCCTACGCCAGTCCGGCGATCGTGGCCGACTCCCCGGGGTCGGCCGGCGTCTCCAGGAACGCCCGCAGCAGCTCCCGGGCGACCGCCGGTGACGTCAGCCGCAGCCCGAGGGCGAGGACGTTGGCGTCGTTCCACCGCCGGGCGCCCCGCGCCGTCTCGGCGTCGGTGCAGAGGGCGGCGCGCACGCCGGGGACCTTGTTGGCGGCGATCGACACGCCGGTCCCGGTCCAGCAGCAGACGATCCCCCGGTCGGCATCGCCGGCGGCGACCGCCTCGCCCACCGTCCGGCCGACGTCCGGCCACGGCTCACCGTCCACCCGCAGGACCACGTCGTGGCCGCCGGCAAGCAGCGCCTCGACCACGTCGTCGGTCAGCGCTGTCCGCTCGTCGGTGCCGAAAGCGACCCGCACGGCGCCCACGGTACCGCCCGCGCCTACCCTGTCGGCCCGTGCCCACCCGCTCCCCCCGCCTGCGCGAACGCCTCCGCTACCGGTTCGACAGCAGCCTGTCGCGGGGGCCGTCGGTCCTCGTCGTCTGGCTGGCCGGCGCCACGGTGGCGTTCCTCCTGGTGGCGGCGGCGGTCATCAGCGTCGCCGGCCTCGGCATCGACGGCGGGAAGTCGGCCGGCTTCTTCGAGGCGTTCTGGCAGGCGATGCTGCGGGTCTTCGACTCGGGGACGTTCTCCGGCGACAACGGGTGGGCCCTGCGCGTCGTCAGCCTGGCGGTGACGCTGGCCGGCATCCTGGTCGTGACCTCCCTCATCGGCCTGGTCGCCAGCAGCATCGACCAGCGCATCACCAACCTGGGCAAGGGTCGCAGCCCGGTGCTCGAGACCGGCCACGTCCTGGTGCTGGGGTGGTCCCCCCGGCTCTTCTCGGTGCTGTCCGAGCTGGTCGAGGCCAACGCCAACCAGCGCCGGGCGGTGATCGTCATCCTGGCCGAGGAGTCCAAGGCCGACATGGACGACGCCATCCGCGCCCGCATCGGCGACACCGGCCCGACCCGGATCGTGTGCCGGACCGGCGACCCGGCGAGCCCCGCCGACCTGGAGCTGGTCAACGCCACCGGCGCCCGTTCCATCGTGGTGATGGCCGGCCACGACGCCACCGGCGACGCCGCCGCCGTCCGGGCGACCCTGGCGGTGCTGAGCGCGGACTCGGGCGGGCGGCCTCCGGTGGTGGTCGAGATGCTCGACGGCCGCAACGCCCGGGCGCTGTCCTCGGCGGCCGGTGGCCGGGTCCTGACCGTGGAGGCCGACGACATCATCGCCAAGGTCACCGCCCAGGCCTGCTACCAGGCCGGCCTCGGCGTCGTGTACCGGGAGCTGCTCGACTTCGCCGGCGACGAGATCTACTTCGCGCCCGCGCCGGAGCTGGCGGGCCACACGTTCGGCGAGGCGTTGTCGGCCTACGAGACATCGACAGTGGTGGGCCGGCGCGCCGCCTCGGGCGCCATCTCCCTGGCCCCGGACATGGCGACGATGTTCGAGCCGGGCGACCAGGTCGTCGCCCTGTCGGCCGACGACGACACCGTCGTCTTCAGCGGCTTCCGCCAGGTCGATCCCCCCACACCGGGAAACGCCGGCGCAACCGCGGCCACGGCGCCCACCACCATGCTGGTCATCGGCTGGAGCCCGCTCGGGGCGCGGATCCTCACCGAGCTGGACGCGGTTGCCACCGGCCCCCGTTCGGTCGACGTGGCCGTCGATGACACCATGGTGCCGCCCGGCTCCCTGGTGGCCACGGGGTGCGAGCGCCTGGTCGTGCGCTTCCTCTCCGGGGCCGACGACCCCGACCGGCTCGGCGCGCTGGTCGACGAGAACGGCTACGACCACGTCGTCGTCCTGGGCTATCGCTACGGCCTGCCTCCGGCCGCGGCGGACGCCCGCACGCTGCTGACCCTGCTCACCCTGGCCGGGCCGGGCGGGTCGGGCCGGCCCGACGGCGCGCTACGGGTGGTCGCCGAGGTCCTCGACTCCCGGGACGCGGTCATCGCCGAGCGGACGGGAGCGGACGACCTGGTGGTCAGCGACCAGCTGTCCAGCCTGATGATCGCCCAGCTCACCGAGCATCCCGAGCTGATCCAGGTCTTCGACGCCCTGTTCGACCCGGCGGCGCCGTCGATCGCGGTCCGCCCCGCGGCTGCGTACGTCGCCGCAGGTCCGGTGCCGTTCGCGGCGGTGGTCGCCGCGGCCCGGGTGGCCGGCGAGGTCGCCCTCGGCTACCGCCTGGCCGGGGGCCGCGTGGTCGTCAACCCGCCCAAGTCGGCGGTCGTCTCCCTGGGCGACACCGACAACGTCATCGTCCTCGGATAAGGGCGGGTGGAGGGCGCCGGCCGGCGGCACCCTCCACCCGCACGTGACTAGAAGCGGTGGCCCAGCTGGGTGGCGGAGCCGGTGGCCGACGAAGGCGCGGTCGACGGGGCCGTCGACGGGGCGGTGCCGGCCCCTCCGCCTCCGGCGTCCTCGGCGGCCTCACGCTCGGGGGACTCGGCCGCCTCGTGGGCCGGGTCCTCGTTGGAGCCGTGATGGCCGCCACCCCGGAACTGGCCGGAGTCCTCGGCGGCCTCCCGCGCCGGTGTCTCCTTGGCCTCGTGGGCGGGGTCCTCGTTGGACTTGAACGAGGACCCGCTCGGGCCGGTGGTGGCCCCGGGGGTGGTGGTGGTCTGGGCCCCCGCCAACGAGGGGCCGAACACGAGGGCGCCGGTAGCCCCTCCCACCAGGAGTGAACCGGCCACCGCTGCGGCGGCGACGCTCTTTCGCATGTGCATCATCCTTCGGTCGTGGTACGGAACCGGGCCGGATGGGCCCGTGACGAGTGTGGGCGGGCAATCTGTGGTGGACCTGGGGATGACCTACGAGTTCGCCGCGGATCCGGCGTCCGATGCCGCGCCGTCGCCGGACAGCGGCAGGCGCAGCCGCATCCGGGTGCCCCCGTCGG
>JALYYN010000002.1 GCA_030946525.1 Actinomycetota bacterium
AGGCGTCCCGGAAGGCCGCCCGGTTCGTGCAGTGCTGCGACGCCTTCGGCCTGCCCCTGCTGACCTTCGTCGACTGCGGCGGCTTCCGCCCCGGCCGGGACCTGGAATGGCGGGGCATGATCCGCCACGGGGCCGAGCTGGTCCACGCCTACGCCAACGCCACCGTTCCCCGCCTCTGCGTCGTCCTGCGCAAGGCCTACGGCGGTGCCTACATCGCCATGGACTCCCGCGGCCTCGGCAACGACCTGTGCCTGGCCTGGCCCATCGCCGAGATCGCGGTCATGGGCGCCCCCGGGGCGGTGGCCGTGCTCCAGCGCAAGAAGCTCTCCGCCATCGCCGATCCCGCCGAGCGGGCCCGGGTCCAGGCCGAGCTGGAGGCCGACTACACCGAGCGGCTGTGCTCGCCGGTGGTGGCGGCCGAGCGGGGCTACGTCGACGACGTCATCGACCCCCACGACACCCGCCGCCTCCTCACCGCCGGGCTGGCCGCCCTGAAGACCAAGCGGGCCACACCGGCGTCGACGGCCAAACACTCCAACACCCCCCTATGACAGGCGGAGCGATGCTCGACGCGAAGAAACTGCTGGTCACAGGGGTCCTCAACGACGACTCCATCGCCTTCGGGGTGGCCAAGCTGGCCCAGGAGCAGGGCGCGGAGATCGTCCTCACCTCCTTCGCCCGGGCCATGAGCCTGACCCGGCGCACGGCCCGGCGCCTGTCGCCCGAGCCCGACGTACTGGAGCTCGATGTCACCAACCCCGACCACCTGGCCGCGGTGGCCGCCGACCTGACGACCCGCTGGGGCCGGGTGGACGGGGTGCTTCACGCCGTCGCCTTCGCACCGTCCCGGGCCCTGGGCGGCAACTTCCTGCACACCGAGTGGGACGACGTCGCCCTCACGCTCAACACCTCCGCCTTCTCCCTGAAGGCTCTCGCCGTGGCCGTACTGCCCCTGCTGCAGGCCGCCGGCGGCGGGTCGATCGTCGGCCTCGACTTCGACGCCGCCCAGGCCTGGCCGGCCTACGACTGGATGGGCGTGGCCAAGGCCGCCCTGGAGTCGACCGCCCGCTATTTGGCCCGCGACCTCGGTCAGTTCGGCATCAGGGTCAACCTGGTCTCCGCCGGGCCGATCCGCTCCGTCGCCGCCCGGGGCATCCCCGGCTTCGACCAGATGGAAGGGGCGTGGGCCGGGCGGTCACCCCTCGGCTGGGACACCCGTGACACCACCCCGGTGGCCAAGGCGTGCGTCGCCCTGCTGTCAGACTGGTTCCCGGCCACCACCGCCGAGATCGTCCACGTCGACGGCGGCTTCCACGCCCTCGCCGCGCCCGCGCCTTCCGACTCGTCCGATCCCTCGAGCTGACCCACCCGTACGATCGGCGTCGTGCGCAGCGCAGATACGTCACCCCCGGCGCAGCACCGGCAACTCGAGCTGTACCGCGCCATGAGCCCGGCTCTGCGGGTAGAGGTTGCGGTCCGGATGTCTGACGAGATCTGGGACATCGCCGCCGACGGCATCCGAGCCCGGCATCCGGAATACGACCCGCAAGCCGTCAGATGGGCCCTTCTCCGTTTGCGAGTGGGTGACGACCTGTTCCGGGTGGCATGGGTGGGGGCGCCAGTTCTCGCTCCGTGACCGCGAACGGAAACGAACAGAGGATGTCTCGATGAGCGCGGCGGAGGTTCTACGGCTGGTCATCACCGCGCTCGATGACGCGGATGTCCCCTACATGCTGGTCGGATCGTTCGCCAGCACGCTGCACGGGGCGCCTCGGACCACCCAGGACATCGATCTCGTGATTGATCCGACGAGTGCGTCATTGGCCCGGTTCGTGGCGTCTCTGAACCCTTCGTCGGTGTACGTCGGGCCGTCGCCGCAGGCGGCCCTCGTTCGACGTGAACAGTTCAACGTGATCGATGTGTTCACTGGGTGGAAGGTCGACCTGATCGTCCGTAAGGACCGCGACTTCAGCCGAGCCGAGTTCGCTCGCCGAATCGAGGCGGAGCTCCTTGGAATCACCGTCTGGGTGGCGACCGCAGAGGACACGGTGCTGTCGAAGCTGGAGTGGGCGGCCATGAGCGGCTCAGATCGCCAACTCGGTGACGCGTCAGCCGTCCTCGCCGTCGTCGGCCAGGCGATGGACCGCGCCTACATGGACCATTGGGCCGCCAACCTCGGTATCGCCGGCCTCCTCGATAAGGCGCGCCGGGGCTGAGGCGCCTCAGCGAAGAGACCATTTTCGTGCCGGGCGTCCCCTGCGATCTAGCCTGGCCGGATGCCCCTGAGTCCCGGTGACAAGGCCCCCGACTTCACCCTGCTCGATCAGCACGGCAAGCCCTTCACGCTGAGCAATTCCCTCACGCAGCGGAAGGCGCTGGTCTACTTCTACCCGAAGGCCGACACGCCCGGCTGAACGAGCCAATCCTGCGCGATGCGTGACATCGCCCCGCACGTCGGTGACACCGCCATCCTCGGCATCAGCCCGGACAAGCCTGCCAAGCAGGCCAAGTTCGACACCAAGTACGGCCTGGGCTTTCCCCTCCTGGCCGACGAGGACCATGCCGTCGCCGAGGCGTTCGGCGTGTGGGTGGAGAAGAGCATGTACGGCAAGAAGTACATGGGCATCCTCCGCTCCGCCTTCCTGATCGACGAGGACGGCCGCATCGCCGAGGCCTGGTACAACGTCAAGCCCGAGGCGACCGCCACCAATCTGCTGGCGGCTCTGGCCGGCTGACCCGGGCGACAAGGGCTCAGCGGCGGCGCTCCGGGGCCCGGCCGGGCGGTTGGGTCGGCGTGGGCCGCAGCGTGACCGGCGGGATGGGGCGGCTCACCGGGCTGCCGACCGCCACGACCAGCGGCTCGCCGTGGTGGGTCAGCTCGATCTCCTCGCCCGCCCGCAGCTCGTAGCGGGCCTCCCCGGCGGTCGCCTCCACCCGCAGAGTGCGGCCCCGGTACCGCAGGTGAAAGACGAGCCGGCTGATGGCCGCCGGGAGGCGGGGGGCGAAGCCGAGCGCGCAGTGACCGGCCCGGAACCCGCCGAAGCCCGCCACCAACGCCGTCCACCCCCCGGCTAGGGCGGCGAGGTGCAGGCCGTTGTCGGTGTTGTGGTGAAGGTTCTTCAGGTCGACCAGGCACGCCTCCCCCAGGTAGTCGTAGGCCAGGTCCATGTGGCCGATCTCCGCCGCCAACACCGCCTGGGTGGCGGCCGACAGTGACGAGTCCCGCACGGTGAGGCCCTCGTAGTACGCGAAGTTGCGGGCCTTCTGCTCGGGGGTGAACGCGTCGCCGCGCAGGTGCATGGCCAGGACCAGGTCGGCCTGCTTCACCACCTGCTTCCGGTAGATGTCGAAGTAGGGAAAGTGCAGGAAGAGGGGGTAGTCGTCGGGCTGGGTCGTGTGGAAATCCCACACCTCGTGGGTGGTGAAGGCGGTGTCCTGGTTGTGCACGCCAAGGGCCTCGTCGTACGGGATGTTCGTCGCGTCCGCCGCCTTCCGCCAGCAGGCGATCTCGGCGGCATCGACGCCCAGCATCTCGGCCCGGGCCGGGTGGCGGACCGCGGCGTCGGCGGCGGCGCGCAGGTTCTGCTGGGCCATGAGGTTGGTGTAAACGTTGTCGTCGGCCAGGGCGCTGTACTCGTCAGGGCCGGTCACACCCGGTATCCGGAACGTCCCGTCCCGGTCGTGGTGGCCGATGGAGCACCAGAGCCGGGCCGTCTCGACCAGCAGGTCGTGGCCGACCTCCCGCTCGAAGTCGTCATCGCCGGTGGCGTCGACATAGCGGACCACGGCGTCGGCGATGTCGGCGTTGACGTGGAACGCCGCGGTACCCGCCGGCCAGTACCCGGAGCACTCCTCCCCGGTGATCGTCCGCCACGGGAACGCAGCGCCCTTGAAACCAAGTGTCTCGGCCCGCTGGCGGGCGACGGGGAGGGTGTTGTGGCGCCAGAGGAGCGCGTCGGAGGCCGCGGTGGGGAAGGTGTACGAGAGGACAGGGAGGACGAAGGACTCGGTGTCCCAGAAGGCGTGGCCGTCGTAGCCGGTCCCGGTCAGGCCCTTGGCCGGGATGGCCCGCCCCTCGGCCCGGGCCCCGGCCTGGAGCACGTGGAACAGGGAGAAGCGGACGGCCTGCTCGATCTCCGGGTCGCCGTCGACCTCGACGTCGGCGCGGTCCCAGAACCGGTCGAGGTACTCCCGCTGCTCGGCGAGAAGGCCGTCCCACCCCGTCTGGCGGGCGGCGGTCAGGGCGCCGACGACCTGGTCGCGGAGGGCCTGGCGCGACCGCAGGCTGGACCAGCCGTAGGCCAACAGCTTGACCACCCGCAGCCGCTGACCGGGCTCGAGGACAGTGGAGATCGTGACCCGGCCGATGTCGGGCTCGGACTCGGCGGTCACCTCGGGGTCGGCCGGGCACCGGATTAGGTGGTCCATGGCTGCGGCCAGCCGCAGGTTGCTCACCGCGGTGTGATGGGCCAGATCGACCGCGGTCCGGCCGCGGGTGCCGTGGTCCTCCGAGACCAGCGGTGAGGACAGGGCGGCGGCCACCCGGGGGTCGCGGCCCGGCATGGGCATGGGCTCGTTGGCCACCAGCTCGGACTGGACCACGATGCGGGCCCGGTCGTCGATCGCCTCCACTTCGTAGGAGATGGCGGCCACCGCCCGCTGGGTGAACGACACCAGCCGCACGGAACGCACCCGGATCGCCTGGCCCGCGGGCGACACCCAGTGGGCGTCACGGGTCAGGGTGCCCGCCCGCATGTCGAGGGCCCGCTCGTGGGACTCCAGCCGGCCGTAGCGGACGTCGAAGGGCTCGTCGTCGACGAGGAGCCGGAGCAGCTTGCCGTTGGTCACGTTGATCGTCGTCTGTCCCGACTCGGGATAGCCGTAGCCCGCCTCGGCGTAGGGGAGGGGACGGATCTCGTGGAAGCCGTTCAGGTAGGTGCCGGGCAGCCCGTACGGCTCGCCCTCGTCGAGGTTGCCCCGCAGGCCGAGGTGGCCGTTGGCCAAGGCGAAGACCGACTCCGAGGGGGCCAGCATGTCGAGGTCCAGGGACGTCTCGCGGAGGCACCAGGTCTCCAGCTCGTACGCGGGATGGATGATCACCGGCTCACCATCCCACGGGCCGGACCGCCCTGGTGGGCAGGTGTACGGTGAGTCGGCACGACAGGATCCCCTGACGTGTCGGGTCGGCCTCGGCCGCCCAGAAGCGACACCCCGGACCCTGGTCGCGCTGCCGCCTGCACCGCGCATACGCCAGGAGCGACCAATGTCCCCGCCCGGTCCCGGGGTCCTGAGCCATCGCCGGTGAGCGTCGCCGGCGCATCCTCGCCCGGGTCATCGGGGACGCCAGCGCCGGACTGGAGACCAGGCGGCTGTGCCAGGTGTGCGCCGAGGTCACGGGATGACCGGCGCCGGGATCATGCTCATGACCGACGGCGTGCCCAAGGGCTCGGTCTGCACCACCGGCGCGGTGAGCGCCGAGGTCGAGCGCCTCCAGTTCGAGCTGGGGGAGGGGCCGTGCGTCGACGCCTGCCATCAGGACCGGCCGGTCCTGGATCCCGACCTGGCCGACCCCACCCGTCCCCGCTGGCCGGCGTTCACCGGCCCCGCGGTCGAGGCGGGGGTGCCGGCCATCTTCGGCTTCCCGCTCCAGGTGGGCGCGGTCGGCATCGGGGCCCTCAATCTCTACCGCGACCTACCGGGGCCGCTCACCGACGACCAGCACGCCGACGCGCTGGTCGTGGCCGACGTCGCCGCCCTGGCCATGCTGATCCTGCAGGCCGACGCGCCGCCCGGGACGATCGCCGCCCCCTCGACGCCAGTGGGGACTTCCGATACGTCGTGCACCAGGCCTCGGGCATGGTCGCCGCCCAACTCGACGCCAGCGTGTCCCAGGCTCTCGTGCGGCTGCGGGCCTACGCCTTCGGCAACGGCCGGCCCCTCACCGAGGTCGCCGAGGCGGTGGTCGACCGCGCCCTGCGCTTCGACCCGGGCCGGTAGGCCTCAGCCTGCAGGCTCCAGCTCCATGACCGGCGTGCAACGCCCGGCGTAGGCGAGCGGGCCCACGTGCGCGCCCGCGGCCGCCAGGCCGGCGGCCAGGTCGTCGAGAGCGGTCCGCAGGGCGTCGTGCTGACGGGCGGTCACCGCCTCGCCCAGGAACAGCCCGGTGTCGGTCTCCGCCGTCAGGGACGTGTCGCGGGAGTCCCGGCAGTTGTAGGCCCAGCACAGCACGGTGTGGCCGGCGGCGTAGACGACGACCCGGTCAGTGAGGGGCATGTCGCCGTCGCGGCCGCCGAGGGGGGCGAAGGTGTCGGCCGATGGGTCGGCCATGCGCAGGTCGATCGCCGACGACGGCAGCCGGGCCACGTCGTAGCCGCCCAGGGGGGCCAGGTGGCGGGTGGCCACCTCGCAGTAGAGATCGACGAGGGGCAGGCCGGTGCGCACGGGGCCACTCTTCAGTGTCCGCCGGGCCAGCTGTTCGGGACTGGACTTGAACGTCGACGGCTTCAGCCCGGAGGCGGCGATGGCGGCCCGCCAGTCCCGGATCAGCGGGTGGTCGGCGACCAGCTCGACCGTGACGTCCTGGCTGACAAGGGCCCGAGCCGTGTCGGTGGGGAACGGCAGGGCGTCGACCGCGACAGCCGCAGCGACCAGCCCCGAGGCCACGAAGCCGCCGACCAGTACGTCCGGATGCCGCTCACCGACGGGGTCGGCGATGGTCAGCGAGAGCGGCTCAGGCATCCAGTCCGGAACGGACGTTCTCCAGGACCTTCTTCCGCCATTGGATGGAGGCGGCGAAGTTTGCGGCGTCGAGCTCGGCCAGGGTGACGTGCATCTGGGCGATCTGGTGGTGGGGGACCGAGGACCACAGGTGGTGGAGGGTGTGGTGGCCGTCACCGTGGGGATGGATGATCCACCGGTGGGCCCAGCCCAGGTTGGAGATGGTGGCGTTGAAGGCGGTGTCGCCGGCGATGAAGCGGTGCTCCCCGGCCTCACCCAGCATGCGGATCACCGGCAGGACCAGGCCCAGGCCGACCACGAAGTGCAGCCAGGCGACCAGGGCGACCTGCGGGCCGGCCACCAGGGCGATGAGACCGGCGAGCACGGCGTACCAGGCCCCGGAGAGCAGCAGGGTGGTGCGGCTCGTGCCGATGGCGCTGTACCAGGACCAGTTGTAGGCGGGCAGGCGGCGGACGACGCCCTTGACCAGCTCGCCGCCCCGCAGGCCGGTCATCGCCTCCAGGTCGAACTGCTCGTAGCGGATGATGTCCGGGTCCTCCGCGCTGCCCAGGCGGGCGTGGTGGACCATGTGGCTGCGGCGGTACTCACCGACCTGGCTGGCGGTCGGGAAACCGGCCAGCACGTTGGCCAGCAGGTCGTTCCAGCGGCCCTGGCGCTGCCAGTTGCGGTGGGACGCCTCGTGCACCATGCACTCCAGCGCCCGCCCGCAGCGGCCCATGACCACGACGGCGACCAGGCTGACCGCCCAGGCCAGGGGAGCGGCGAGCAGGACATGGGCGGCGGCGGCGGCCGCCCCGGCGCCGATGAACAGTCCCAGGTCGCCCAGGGTCGTCAACGTCGAGCGACGAAGGTCGGTCTTGGCCGCGGCCGTGAGGATGGGACGGGCCGCGGCAGGCAGCTTGTAGCCCCGGGGCAGCCCCCGGGTGGCCGTCTCCACCGCCCGCAGCTCCTGGGCCGTGGCGTTCCTGTGCCATTCGACCGGGTCCTCCGGCTGGAGCGGCACATCGGCGACGAGGAGATCTTGGTCGGGCATCAGACGCAGTCTCCCGGCCCGGGGCACGCCGTACCAGGGAGCGAACCGGGAGTGAACGGCGAACCTCGGGTTCTCGGTGAGCAGTTGGACCTGTTCGGTACAGGAACTCACAGAGAACGGGCTGCGGGCACTCCGATCGGGAGGGTCAGGCGGGTCTTGCGGTGGACCAGCAGCCGCCGGCCGATCTCGTGGAGGTCGAGCTCGACGATCACCGGGCCGATGCCGGAGCCGGCCAGCTCCACGTCGATCTCGGCGGTGCAGGCCTCGCCCGGCTTCAGGATGTTCGACACCCACCAGCCCCGCTCGGGAGGCAGGCTCTCCTTGCGGGTCACCAACACCCGCCCCGGCGGCCCCTCGACCAGGATGCCGTTCACCCGGCGGACCACCCCGGCCTCCCGACCCCGGTTGACCAGCTCGACCTCGGCGTGGACGGTGCCCTCGGCGGTGCCCATCACCGTGCACGGGCCGAAGCCCATCTCGCTGTCACCCTGGATGCGGGCCAGGGCGAACCACCCGGCCGTCGCCGCCGCCCCGGCCAGGCCCGCTGCTCCGAGGACCGCGCGAATCATTCGCATACGACCTGGATGCGCTCGAGGCGGGGGTCCTGGGGGCCGACGATGCGCCCGCCCGCGGCCACCTGGGCCTGGAGGTGGGCGACCAGCGCCGGGGTGAGGCGCTCGCCCGGCACGACCACGGGGATGCCCGGGGGATAGGTGGCGGCCATCTCGGCCGACACCCGCCCGACCGCGTCGGCGAGGGGCACGCGCTGCTGGCGGGCGTGGAACGCCTCGCCCGGGCTCATGACCTGCTCGGGGACCTCGTAGAGGGCCCGCTCGACGAAGCCCTGGGAGTCGAGGCCGTGCTCGCTCGGGGCGCTGGCGATGGCGTGCAGGGCGTCGACCAGCTGGTCGAGGTCGGCCCGGGTGTGGCCCATGGTCACGTTGCAGAGCACGTTGGCGTAGTCGGCCATCTCCACGGTGACGGCGTGGTCGTCGAAGAGCATCTTCTCGACGTCGTAGCCGGTGTAGCCGGTGCTGATGACGTTGACGGAGAGCCGGGTCGGGTCGAAGTCGACCACGCCGTGGGAGCCGATGAGGCCCTTGTCCAGGCACGAGAGCAGCGGGTGCTCCTCGATGCGGCTGCGGGCGTCGGTGGCCAGGGCGATGGCGGTGGTGAGCAGGGCCTCGCCCTCGGTGGCCATCTGCATGCGGGCGACATCGAGGGACATGCGCAGCAGGCACGACGGGCTGGTGCTCTGCAGCATCCGGTTGACGACCTCGACCCGGTCGTGGTCGACCAGGTCGCCCCGGACGTGGAGCATCGACGCCTGCAGGAACGCGCTGAGCAGCTTGTGGGCGCCGGTGACGACCATGTCGGCGCCGAGCGACAGGGCGTGGGCGGGAAGCGCGGGATGGAACGGGAAGTGGGGGCCCCACGCCTCGTCGACCAGGAGCGGGACCCCGTGGCGGTGGCTGGCCTCGGCGATGCCGGCCACGTCGGAACAGACGCCGTAGTAGGTGGGGGAGACCACCATGACGGCGCGGACCTCCGGGTGGGTGGCGAGCGCCGCCTCCACCTGGCCGGGCGTGACCCCGTGGGCGATGTGGCTCTCGGGATCGAGCTCGGCGGGGATGTAGAGGGGGCGGACCCCGGCGATCATGAGGGCGGAGATGATCGAGCGATGGGTGTTGCGGGAGGTCAGGATGACGTCACCGGGATGGCAGACGGCGGTCACCATGATCTGGTTGCCCAGGGTGGAGCCGTTGGCCAGAAACCAGGTGCGGTCGGCGCCGTAGGCCTCGGCCGCCAGGTCCTGGGCCTGGTCGAGCGCCGAGCCGGGCACGCCGTCGAGGTTGCCGAGGCCGGGGCTGATGTCGAGGGAGAGCATGCGGTCGCCGACGACGTCGCGCAGTGCCTGGTGGGCCCCGTGGCCCTGGATGTGGCCGGGGGTGTGGAAGGCGGCCCTGGGCACGGCCGCGTAGCGGACGAGCGCCTCGAAGTAGGGAGCTGCCGTCTGGTCGAGTGGCGTCTGGTCGGGTGGCGACTGGTCCAACGCGGGGCCCGTGCTCAGGATGCCCGGACCAGCACGAGCGGGGTGCGCTCGTCGGCGTTTCCCTGCGGGTTCGGCCGCATGGCGTCGACCAGGACGTCGTGGTCGATGAAAGGGGAGGCGCCGCAGATCTCCACCCGTCCCAGGTCGTTGGCGTCGACCACCGCAGCGCCGCAGCCCAGGGCGTTGGCGACCTTGCACGCCACCCCCCGGGGGTCGTCGGGACCGAGGACGATGTCCTGGGTGTACGGCGGCAGGTTGCCGGGGATGTCGTCGATCCACGTCACCTGGCGACCGGCGATGCGGTAGAAGTCGCCGTGGCGGCCGAGAACCCGCCCGGGCATGGCGGCGATGAGGGCCAGGATGATCCGGGGCAGCCCGGCCAGGTCGATGGCCACCTGGAAGGCATAGGGATTGCACAGGCTGCTGTCGAAGTCGAAGAGACGGCACAGGACGCGGGCCGGAACGCCGGGGTGGACGTCGTCGATGTCGATGATCCGGCCCTGGGTGATGGCCAGGGGCGACTCGCAGATGACCAGGATGTCCGAAGGCTCGGCCCGCAGGCCGGCGGTGTCCAGCGCCTCCTGGGCCACCTCCACGATGTCGTCCCCCGGGACGAGGAGCGCCGTCTTGAGCGGTATCACCTTCATCTCCGAGGAACGGTACATCGGATCCATCCGCGATCCGTCGATCCGCGCCGGGTATCGTCGGGCTCGCGAACGCACACGAAACCCTCGCCGATCGCCTGCGCCGACTGCGGGCCACCGAGCAGCTCACGCGCGAGGGGCTGAGCGTCCGCACGGCCGAGCTCGACCCGCAGCGCCCGGTGTCGGTCGCCATGCTCGGCCTCATGGAGAGCCGGCTCAAGCCCTACCGCCTGCCCACCCGGCTGAGTTCGCGCGGGTTGGCCATCGAGACCGTGGCCCGGGCCCTCAACGTGGCCCTCGACGAGCTCCTGGAGTGTTTCTCGGCCGAGGAGCTGGCCCGCTCGTGCTTCGCCCACCGGGCCTCCTCGGCGCCCCGTCCCGCCGCCGGCCAGGGGTTCGCGACGTTCGTGGCCGGGCTGCCGTCGGCGTCGGGTGAGCTGCTGCGGGTACCCGGGGCCGCCCATCTGCAGAACGCCGAGGCCTTCGCCTACCTCTTCGCCCTGGAGCGCGAGTACCCGGGCCTGGAGATGCTCGTGGCCGACGAGCCGCCGCTGCTCTTCCTCGACGAGGAGGACCGGATGCGCTGGACCGACGGCATGAACCTGAGTCCCACCGACGCCGAGACGTTTCGCCGGCTCTTCGCCGACTACCAGGCCCACTTCCGCTCCCTGGCCCTCGGCGGCCGCAAGCGGTACCAGGTCGTCCTCAACCGCCAGACCTTCGCCGCCTTCCTGTCGAACAAGACACCCCACCGGGCCGGCGCCCTGGTCGACGACATGATCGGCGTCCTCCACGCCGCCCCGCTCTTCCAGTTGCTGCTGGTCGACTATCCCCGGGCCCCCGCCGAACTGGAGATCATCTCCCGGCACACGGCCATCCCGCCCGACTTCGCCGACACCCTCAGCGTGGTCATCCGCCAGACCTCGCGCAGCTCGGCCACCGTCGAGTACTCCCTGATCCCCATGCCCCAGACCTACATGTCACTCCACCGCGACATCGCCGAGGCCAACCGGGCGTGGTCGATCGGCCTCGACCAGTACGAGTCGCGCCACCGCCTGGCCGGCGGCTCGAACTGGGCGCTGTCGTCCAACGACACCACCGCCCAGCTGCTCAAAGAGGTCCTGGCCAGCCTGCGCTGACCAACTCTCCGTCTACGTCGGCCCCGCCGGCGTCTGCCCTCTGGTGCCCCACGGCACGAGGGTCCGGAGCCGGTTGTAGTCCTCCACCCCGAGCAGTGTGGCCGCCACCGCGAACACCACCAGTCCGGCCGCCCCGCCGGCCAGCACCCCCTCCCCCCGGGCGACCAGGCCCGGCGCATGACCCTGGACGGCGCGCAGGACGGCCCACATCACCACCGCGCTTCCCGCCGCGGCCAGCGTCACCCGACCGGCCTGGCCGGCGACCCGGCGCCACTGCAGGCCGCCCACCCGGTGGCTGAGCGCCGCCCCGGCGAGGCCGGCCCCGAGCATGTAGCCCAGGGTGTGGGCCCAGGCCAGGCCTTCCACCCGCAGGAACGGATAGAGGGCGAGGTCGAGTACGCAGAACGCGCCCACCTCGACGAAGTTGATACGGGCCGGCGTCCGGGTGTCCTGCAACGCGTAGAAGCCGCGCAGGAACAGGAGCCACAGTGAGTACGCGGGCAGGCTGACGGTGAGGATCTGCACCAGCCGGCCCACGTAGGCGGCGTCGACCGCCGACACCCGGCCCCGCTCGATCAGCACGGCCACGACCGAGGGGGCGAGGACGACGTAGGCGAAGGCGGCGGGCACCACGAGGGCCAGGGTCAGCGACGCGGCCCGTTCGAGCTGGACCCGGTAGCCGGCCATGTCGCCCGAAGCCGCCCGGTCGGCCAGGGCGGGCACGACCACGGTCATCACCGAGATGGCCAGCACGCCGACGGGGAGCTGGGCGAAACTGAAGGCGATGGCGAAGGCCGTCGCCCCGCCCTGCCTGCCGTACGCCAGCACCACCACGAGCGTGGCCTCCGCCTGGGTGGTGACGACGTAGACCAGCGTCCAGCCGGACAGGCGCATGAGCCGCCTGACGATCGGTGCGGTGAAGGAGATCCGCAGCGGGAGGCGTCCGTAGACCTTCCGGACGGGCACGACGTGCAGCAGCGCGGTCGCCGCCACCGCCGCGGTCGTGCCGACGCCGAGCAGGAGCCGGCTGGCGGTGGAGACGGCGAGGCCCCGGTCGTTGGCGATGGCTGCGAAGGCCAGAAAGGTGAGGATGGCGATCAGATTGTTGGCCGTGGGCGCGAACGCGGGGACCCCGAACCGGCCCCGGGCGTTCAGCAGGCCGCCGTACACCGCCGTCATCCCGTAGAAGAGCACCTGGAAGGCGAAGAACCGGAAGAAGAACGCGGCCAGTGCCGTCTGCCGGGCCGAGGTGGCGCCCCCGCGGAAGGTGAAGATGCGCACCACCAGGGGCGCGGCCACGGAGAGCACCACCGACGACACCACCAGCACGGCCAGGGTGGTCCCCACCAGGGTGCCGATCGCCAGCCCCTCGTCGTCCTGGCGGAGAGCCTCGACGACAAGTGGGATGAAGACCGAGGTCAGGACCCCGCCCAGGATCAGCTCGTAGACGATGTTCGGCAGGGTGTTGGCCACATTGAACGTGTCCGCCAGGCGCGATCCGCCGATGCCGAGGGCCACCCCCATGGCGATGACGCGGAGGAGCCCGGTCAGCCGGGACGCGATCGTGCCCGCCGCCATGACCGCGGCCGGCCGGGCCATGCCCTCCGGCTCGGCGGTCACTGGCGGGTCACTGCTGATCGACGCCCGGCTGCGGGCCTAGCGCGCCGATGCCGATGCCGATGCCGGCCGGCGGACGGCCCGGGCCAGCCACCAGAAGCCGGTGACGGCCGACAGCGGCGTGCGCTCGAGGGCCATGTCGACGCGGTAGCCCCGGGCGACCATCCAGCCCAGGAACCTGTCACCGAGGTCCGGAAGCCCCACCCGCTGGGCCAGGCCGGCCACCTTGCGGGCCGGGATGTTGCGGATGCCCGCCAGCTCCTCGACGTCGAAGACGGCCTCCAGCTCGGCCCGCAGCTCCCGGCCGGTGTGGCGGATGTAATAGAAGTCGCCGCCCAGCATGTGCTCGCCCTCGCGCGCGCCCTCGTTGCCGAGGAGGCTCCAGGCCCGGAACATGGCGTTGTAGTTGAACGCGGAGAGCGACAGCGGTGCGCCGGGGGTCATCACGCGCGACAGCTCCTCGAGCACCCGGCGGCGTTCGTCGAGGCCCCGGATGTGCTCGTACACCTGGATCGACGTGACCGCCCCGAACGAGGCGCCGCAGAACGGGAGCCTGCGGATGTCGGCCTGCACGGCCAGGACGGGCGACGGGGCGCCCGCGCACCGGTCCAGGAGGCGCCGCAGGCTGGCCGCGGAGTAGTCGACGGCGACGACCGGTCGGCCCAGCTCCAGCAGGCGCTCGGTGATGCGGCCGGTTCCCGACCCGTGGTCGAGGATCGGGCCGCGCGGCTGGCCGATGCGCCGCACCACCGTCGGAACCTCGACGGCGTTGGAGTAGCCCTCGAACATCGTGTCGTACCAGGAGCTCTCCTCGTCGCGGCTCCTCTGCTCCCGGCGCTCGATCTCGGACAGCTCGCCGGCGTCCATGAAGCTCACCACGCCGTCGCGCACCGGGTAGCGGGTGTTGCACCGCTCGCACTCGAGTCCCTCGGCCAGGCTGCGGAGCGGGCCGTGGTCGGCCGGGCAGCACAGCAAGGGCAGGAAGACGTCGGGGACGGGTCTCCGGTCGCCCGGAGACGTATCGTCGTCGGTTGTCACCCAGAACCTCCTGACCGGATTCGCGAGGGGGGCCGGGCGCCGCCGATCCTAGGCGGGGCGCGGTCGACTATCGCGGAGACGGCTGACCGCCGTCGCCGGCAGGCGCATAGAGTCCCGGGATGGCCACCGAAGAAGAGCTCCAGCAAGCATGGATCAACACGCGCCTCGCCGTGCTCGAGGCGATCGACGCCCGGGTCTCGGGCGGAGAGGCGAACGCCGACAGCGCCCAGCAGGCCCTCGACCTGGCCGAGGCCTACGCCTGGCTCACCCAGCCCGCCCAGCCCCACGGCAAGGGCGCCTGAGCCCACCCCGCCGACTCCGTTGGTGCCCGGAGCGGGAATCGAACCCGCAAGCCCTCACGGGCAATGGTGTTTGAGACCATCGCGTTTGCCGATTTCGCCATCCGGGCCCGTACGCGAAAAGGTGGAGCCCCGAGGAAGTTCCGCTTCCTCCGACCCGAGAGCCGGTCTCTGCGTTGCCCCCTTGGGACTCCGAGGATCACTGTAAGCATCGACCCCCCTCCTGTCAAGGGGTCTCATGGTCGGGCACTCAGACCCCCCAGGCGGGGGCCCGCTCGAGCAGGAACCGGCTGACGGCGAGGCAGCGGTCGAGCAGGTCGCAAAGCAGCTCCTCGCCAGCGAGGACCTTGGACAGGGACACCTGCTGGCGGGCGACAATGGTCAGGCTCCGCTCCGGCGCGTCGGTGACCGAGCCGAAGGAGTCGATGGCGGAGACCTCGAGGGGGAGGTCGGGACCGCCGACGCCGGCCAGGTCGGTGGCCAGCACGAGCAGGTCGGGGCCGCTGGGCAGCGGCGGCAGGGCCCACGTGAAGGTCAGCGGGAACTGGAACTCATCCGGCGGCTCGTCCTCCTCGGGGAGGTTGGCCACCACGTCCTCGAAGGCCAGCAGCACCCGCGGCTCGACCTCGAGTGCCAGGTGCAGGTCGAGCGGGCCTCCGCAGCCCTCCTCGGGGTGCAGGTCGACCTCCCATACCTGGCGGAGCGAATACGTCTCCACGAAATGCCGCTCGTCGTGCACGTGGAACCCATGGTCCACGGCGTGATCCTTGAGCTCGGCGACGTACCCGGCCACGTCGATGGCTGCCAACCACTACCTCCTGGAACCACTGGACGCTGACGATCGATGACGGGTCGAGCGTAGGGGATCGGGCGCCCCTACCCGCCCCCGCCGCCGTTCCCGCCGCTGTCGCCGGCCGCCCCTTTCGTCGCCGGGTCCTTGGTGGGCCCGGCCAGCAGGTTGCGGGCGAGCTGCAGGCCGGCGACGCCCTGGGACAGTGCCTGGGCCAGCGCCTCCGACAGCCCGGCGGCGCCGTTGAGCACGATCATCTGGTCGATGGAGCCGAACGGCTTGGCCGCCGCCTCGACGATCGCCGGCCACTGCTCGGCCAGCTGCTGGCCGATGACCGCGTCCTGGTTCTCGGCCAGGGCGTCGGCCCGGGCCTTGATCGACTCGGCCTCGGCCATGCCCTTGGCCCGCACCGAGTCGCCCTCGGCCAGCCCCTTGGCCCGGGTCGCGCCGGCCTCGGCGTCGCCCCGGAGCCGAACCGACTCGGCCTGGGCCGACGCCTCCAGTCGCACGTGCTCGGCCTCGGCGCCGGCCTCCACCTTGACCCGGTTGCCGTTGGCGGT
Source organism: Actinomycetota bacterium (assembly GCA_030946525.1). Lineage (GTDB taxonomy): Bacteria > Actinomycetota > Acidimicrobiia > Acidimicrobiales > AC-14 > CADCTB01. The sequence goes on from JALYYN010000002.1 coordinate 15,912, forward strand.
GGCGGCCAGCTCCACCTCCTGGGCCTTGGCCTCGGCCGCGGAGATGCGGGAGTCGCGCTCGGCCTTGGCCAGCGTCACCTTCTGGTAGGCCTCGGCGTCGGCCGGCTTGCGCACCATGGCCTGCAGCCGCTGCTCCTCGAGCTGGGCGTTCAGCTCGGCCACGCGCGTCTCCTGGACCACGACCTCCTGGCGGGCCGACGCCTCGGACAGCGGCCCGGCCTGGCGGGTGATGGCCGCGGCCCGGTCGATCTCTGCCTGGTAGCCCGATTGCTTGATCTGGCTCTCCCGCCGGGCTTCGGCCTTGAGCGCGTCGGCCTGCTGCTCCTGCTCGGTGGCCTCCCGGTCGGCATGGGCCTGGGCGATGCGGGCCAGGCTGGCCACCGCCGCGGTGTGGGGCCGGCCGAGGTTCCCGATGTAACCGGTGGGGTCGTCGATCTCCTGGATCTGCAGCGAGTCGACGATGAGGCCCAGCTTCTCCATCTCGGTGCCGGAGGACTGGCGGGTGAGCTGGGTCAGCTTCTCCCGGTCGCGGATCATCTCCTCGACGGTCATGCTGCCGACGATGGCCCGCAGGTGGCCGGCAAAGACGTTGTGCACCCGGGCGTCCATCTGGCCCTGCTGGTCGAGGAACCGGCGGGCGGCGTTGGCGATGGACGTGAAGTCGTCGCCCACCTTGAAGATCACCACGCCCTTGACCCCGAGGGGGATGCCCTGGTGGGTCACACAGTCGATGGCCAGCTCGGCCTCGCGCAGGTCGAGGGTGAGCTTGCGCACGGTCTGGACCCCGGGGACGACGAGGGTCCCCTTGCCGGTGACGATCTTGAACCCGAGGCTCTCCTGGACCGAGTCGCTGGGGACGCTGGCCCGCAGGCCGGAGATGATGAGGGCCTCGTTGGGCTCGGCGACCCGCCAGCACGCCTTGAACAGGACGACGGCGAGCACGACGGCCACGGCGACGGCGATGAGAACGGTCATGTCAAGAACCTCCGGGAGCGGGTCACATGCGGGCGACGACGACCGTGCGCGGGGGGTAGTACTCGACGACCACGATGCGGCTGCCGGTGGCCATGGTCTCCTCCGCGTCGGACGCATAGGCGTTGAACGCCTCGCTGCCGCCCCGGATCGGGATCATCACCTCGCCGATGTGGCCCGGAGCGATCATGCCGGTGACCCGGCCGACCTTTCCGACCATCTGATGGTCCGACACCGACCCTCCTGTGCACCATTCGTGCAGGAGTCAGTCTCGCACTGTCCCGCCGCTACTGCGTTGTAGCGTGCAGGAGGGTGACCGACGACGAGATTCTCGAGGTCCTCTCGGCGGTGGCCGCCGCCGTCCGGGTCGCCCTCGACGGCCTGGGCGACTGGGGCCCGGCCGGCACCCGCCCCGGGCAGTACCGCTCCGACCTGGCCGCCGACGCCGTCGCCCTGCCCATCCTCCGCGACGCCGGTCTCGGCGTGCTGAGCGAGGAGACCGGGCCCCACGACACCGACCGCGACGTCATCGTCGCCCTCGACCCCGTCGACGGGTCCACCAACGCGGCCCGGGGCCTGCCGTGGTTCGCCACCAGCCTGTGCGCGGTCGACGCCCTCGGCGCCCGGGTGGCGCTGGTCGTGAACCAGGCGACGGGGGAGCGCTTCGAGGCGGTCCGGGGTAGGGGAGC
>JALYYN010000010.1 GCA_030946525.1 Actinomycetota bacterium
TGCTCGACCTGGCCATCCTCACCGGCGGCCAGGTGCTCTCCACCGAGATCGGCGCCAAGCTGGAGAACGTCACCCTCGACCAGATGGGCCGGGCCCGGAAGGTCACCATCACCAAGGACGACACCACCGTCGTCGATGGTGGCGGCGAGCAGAGCGAGGTCGACGCTCGCATCTCCCAGATCAAGCGCGAGATCGACGACGCCGATTCCGACTGGGACCGCGAGAAGCTGCAGGAGCGGCTGGCCAAGCTGGCCGGCGGCGTGGCGGTCATCCGGGTCGGGGCGGCCACCGAGGTCGAGCTCAAGGAGAAGAAGCACCGCATCGAGGACGCGCTGTCGGCGACCCGGGCGGCCATCGAGGAGGGCATCGTCCCCGGAGGCGGCACCGCCCTGGTGCGGGCCCGCGAGGCGCTCGACAAGCTCGGCCTGGAAGGCGACGAGGCCACCGGGGCGAACATCGTCCGGTCCGCACTGCAGGAGCCGTTGCGGTGGATCGCCCTGAACGCCGGCCTGGAGGGCATGATCACCGTCCGCCAGGTGGAGCGGGAGACCGGCGCCGTCGGCCTCAACGCCGTCACCGGCGACTTCGAGGACCTGCTCAAGGCCGGCGTCATCGACCCGGCCAAGGTCACCCGCTCGGCGCTGCAGAACGCGGCGTCGGTGGCGGCCATGGCCCTCACCACCGAGTGCCTCATCACCGACGTGCCCGAGGGCGAGCCGCCGCTGCCGACCGTCAACCGTCGCGACCAGGCCAGCTCGTTCGCCACCGCCCGTCGCTAAGCACCACACCAGCTACACCAGGTCCGGCGGCTGGGCTCACGCCCGGCCGCCGGCCTTTCCGCGCCCCCTTGGCGCGCCAGGTGTGGTCAATTCCCGGCCCTATCCGGCCCCCGATTGACCAAACGCTCAGGCTCGCTGGTCGCCGTCGCCGATCTGGTGCACGGTGATCGCTCCGGTCGGGCAGTTCTCGGCCGCAGCCAGCACGTCGTCGAGGGGAGCGGCGTTCGTGTCGACCACCCGGGCCGTGCCCCCGACGACCTCGAAGACCCCCTCGGCGGCGTGGGTGCAGGTCTTGGATGCGATGCAGCGGGCGGCGCTGACCTCGATCTCGATGGCCACGGCCGCCGAGGCTAGCGCCACACTCGTCTAGGCTCCCCCTGTGGACGAACGACCGCCGCCCGACCCGACCAAGCTGCTGGTGGCGTGGATGGAGTGGGAGCGCGGCCAGACCCCGCCCGGCCGGGTCCTGAGCAACCTCAAGATCGCCGGCATGCGGGAGTTTCTGGAGGCCACCGCCGAGGCCCAGGCCGACCTGGCCGCCTCCGCCGGGGCCGACCTCCCCTCCTGAACCTCCGGCCCGCCGCCTACCCGGGGTAGGCGCGGCGCCCCGGGTATCCTCCGCTGATGGCAGAGATCGAGATCGGGATCGGGAAATCAGGCCGCCGCGCGTACGGGTTCGACGACGTCGCCATCGTGCCCAGCCGGCGCACCCGTGACCCCGAGGACTGCGACATCTCATGGGAGATCGACGCATTCCGCTTCGAGCTCCCCCTCATGGCGTCGGCCATGGACGGCGTGGTCAGCCCGGCCACCGCCATCGCCATCGGCCAGCTCGGCGGGGTCGGCGTCCTCAACCTCGAGGGCCTCTGGACCCGCTACGACGATCCCGAGCCCCTCCTGGACGAGATCGCCTCGCTCGACACCGAGAAGGCCACCCTGCGCATGCAGGAGATCTACGCCGAGCCCATCAAGGAGGAGTTGGTCTCCCGGCGCATCGCCGAGATCAAGGAGGCCGGCGTCACCTCCTGCGCGTCGGTCACCCCCCAGCGGACGCCGCAGCTGACCAAGGCCATCCTGGAAGCCGAGCTGGACCTGCTGGTCATCCAGGGCACCGTCGTGTCCGCCGACCACGTGTCCAAGACGGTCGAGCCCCTCAACCTCAAGCGTTTCGTCCGCGAGCTGGAAATCCCCGTGATCGTGGGCGGGTGCGCCTCGTACAAGGGCGCGCTGCAGCTCATGCGGACCGGTGCGGTCGGCATCCTGGTCGGCGTCGGCCCCGGCCACGCCTGCACCACCCGTGCCGTCCTCGGCATCGGCGTCCCCCAGGCCACGGCCATCGCCGACGCCGCCGGCGCCCGCATGCGCCACCTCGACGAGACCGGCGTCTACGTCCACGTCATCGCCGACGGGGGCATGAGCACCGGCGGCGACATCGCCAAGGCCATCGCCTGCGGTGCCGACGCGGTGATGATCGCCTCCCCACTGGCTGCGGCCAACGAGGCGCCCGGCCGGGGCTACCACTGGGGCATGGCGACGTTCCACCCCACCCTGCCCCGGGGCGCCCGGGTCCGCACCACCACCCGCGGCACCCTCAAGGAGATCCTCACCGGCCCGGCGCACGAGAACGACGGCCGCCTGAACCTGTTCGGCGCGCTGAAGACCTCCATGGCCACGTGCGGATACGAGACGGTCAAGGAGTTCCAGAAGGCCGAGGTCATGGTCGCCCCCGCCCTCCAGACCGAGGGCAAGAGCCTGCAGATCGCCCAGTCCATCGGCATGGGGGCCTGAGGGGTCGGAGCCCGCGCCGTGCAGTCGGGTGTGCGGCCCGGCCGGTTCAGCCGGCTGATATGCACACTGGTCGCACTCAACCCGGCCGGCGGCGCGGTCAAGCCGTGGTCGGCGCCGCTGGTACCCTGAGCCCTACAGCGAATGCTGCTCCGCCCGGACCCTGCGGCCCTATGACCCAGGCTGGGCGTCTGGAGAATCATGCCGAGCGAACAGCGGCTCTCGGATGTGCTGAGCGAGTTCGCCCGCACCATGGTGACGGACTTCCCCATCCAGGGCATCCTCGACCAACTGGTGCGGCGAATCGTCGACATCCTGCCCATCACCGCCGCGGGGGTGACACTCATCTCACCGGGGAGTGATCCCCGCTACGTCGCCGCTTCGGACGAGTCCGCGCTGCGCTTCGAGCAGCTCCAGACCGAGCTCGGTGAGGGCCCGTGCCTGGCTGCCTACCAGCTGGGCCAGGCGGTGTCCGTTCCCGACCTCCGCACCGAGGGCCGGTTCCCGGTGTTCACACCCCGGGCCCTGGCGGCGGGCCTCGTCGCGGTCTTCACGTTCCCCCTGCGCAACGCCAACGACCAGCTCGGGGCGCTCGACCTGTACAGGGACACCCCCGGACCGCTGGATGCGGAGGCCATGACCGCGGCCCAGACCCTGGCCGATGTGGCCGCCGCGTACCTGTTGAACGCCCAGGCACGCGCCGCGCTGCAGGACTCCTCGGACCGGTCCCGTGAGAGCGCACTGCACGACGCGCTGACCGGCCTTCCCAACCGGACCCTGCTGCTCGATCGGCTCGACCAGGCCCTGCTGCGGGGCCGCCGGTCGGGCACCATCGCCGCCGTCCTGTTCGCCGATCTCGACCAGTTCAAGCTGGTCAACGACACCTTCGGCCACAAGCTGGGCGACGACCTCCTCGTGGCGGTGGCCCAACGGCTCACCGATCTGCTGCGCCCCGGCGACACGCTGGCGCGCCTGTCGGGCGACGAGTTCGTCATCCTGTGCGAGGACCTCGCCGTCACCTCGGAAGTCGAGTCGATCGCGGCGCGGGTCGGCACCGCCCTCGCCGAACCGTTCATGCTTTCCATCGGTGAGGTGGAGACGACCGCCAGCATCGGAATCGCCTTCTCGGGCCCCGCCGACCACGTCCCGGAGGAGCTCCTGCACAAGGCGGACATGGCCATGTACCAGGCCAAGCGGAAGGGCGGCGCCCGTCACCAGGTCATCGATCGAGGAGAGCAGCGGCGCCTCGACGAGCGGGTCAGCCTGCACCGGGACCTGCGCCGGGCCTGCGCCCGGGGCGAGCTCCGCCTGGAGTACCAGCCGATCGTCACGACCACCGACGGGCGGATCGTCGGCGTGGAGGCCCTCGTGCGATGGGCGCACCCCTCCCGCGGCCTGATCTCGCCGGCGGCGCTCATCCCGCTGGCCGAGCAATCGGGCCTGATCACCGAGATCGGGCGTTGGGTCCTCGAACAGGCGTGCGGGCGTGCCGGCCACGGCCGTCACAAGGTCGACGACCTGGCGACGGCGGTGAACGTGTCGCCGCACCAGCTCATGTCGCCGGACTTCACCGCGACGGTGGAGGACGTCTTGCGTCGTACACGGACGCAGCCCGGCATGCTGACGCTCGAGGTCACCGAGAGCGTCTTCGTGCAGGACAGCGAGCGGGCCCTCGTCGTGCTCGACGGCCTGAAGCGTCTCGGTGTGGTTCTGGCGCTCGACGACTTCGGGACCGGCTACTCCTCCCTCAGCTATCTCAAGAGGTTTCCCGTCGACGTGGTCAAGATCGACAAGGGATTCGTCGCCGACATGGGCCACGACCCGGCCAGTCACGCCATCGTGGCTGCGGTGGTCGACCTGGCCCACGTCCTGGGCCTCACCGTCGTGGCCGAAGGAGTCGAAACGGTCGGGCAACACGCCGAGGTCGCCGCCCTCGGCTGCGAGCTCGCCCAGGGTTACTACTTCGGCCGGCCGATGTCGGCCGACGCCCTGGAGGTGCTGATGAGCGACGGGCCGGCCGGCCGCAGACCCACGCTGCCCGGCCTGGCCGCCGCCTCCTGAAACGCCCGATCGCTCCGCCCCGAGCAGAGCCCGGCCCGGTAGGCTGGAACATGGCCTTCGACCCCATGGCTGTCGACAGGGTGCTGGTGGTGGATTTCGGCGCCCAGTACGCCCAGCTGATCGCCCGGCGGGTGCGCGAGGCCCACGTGTTCAGCGAGATCGTGCCCCGCACCATGCCGCTGGCCGACATGCTGGCCCGCAAGCCGGCGGGCATCATCCTGAGCGGTGGCCCCGCCTCGGTCCATGTGCCCGGCGCGCCCCAGATCGACCCGGTGATCTACGACAGCGGGGTGCCGGTCCTCGGCATCTGCTACGGCGCCCAGCTCGTGGCCCAGCAGCTCGGCGGCGAGGTGGCCCGCACCGGCGTGGCCGAGTACGGCCGCACCGCCCTGGAGGTGACGGCCACGTCGGCCCTCTTCGCCGAGATGCCGGCCGAGCAGGACGTGTGGATGAGCCACGCCGACTCGATCGTGAGCGTGCCGGCCGGGTTCCGCGTCACCGCCCGCACCGCGGCCGTCCCCGTGGCCGCCCTCGAGGACCCCGAACGCGCTATCTACGCCGTCCAGTTCCACCCCGAGGTGGCCCACACCGCCCGTGGCCAGGAGGTGCTGAAGCACTTCCTCTACGACGTCTGCGGTTGCCTGCCCCGGTGGACGATGACCTCGATCGTGGAGCAGGCCGTCGAGGCCATCCGCGCCCAGGTGGGGGACGAGAAGGTCATCTGCGGGCTGTCGGGGGGCGTGGACTCGGCGGTGGCCGCCGCCCTGGTCCACAAGGCGGTGGGCGACCAGCTCACGTGCGTGTTCGTCGATACCGGCCTCATGCGCGCCGGCGAGGCCGAGCAGGTCGAGGACACCTTCCGCCGCCAGTTCAAGGTCGACCTGGTCCACGTCAAGGCGGCCGACCGCTTCCTGGATGCCCTGCGCGACGTCGACGATCCGGAGCAGAAGCGCAAGGCCATCGGCGCCACGTTCATCCGGGTCTTCGAGGAGGTGGCCGCCGACTTCGAGGACGCCCGCTTCCTGGTCCAGGGCACCCTCTACCCGGACATCATCGAGTCGGGGACGAAGGACGCGGCCCGCATCAAGTCCCACCACAACGTGGGCGGTCTGCCCGACGACATGCAGTTCCTGCTGGTGGAGCCGCTGCGCAACCTGTTCAAGGACGAGGTGCGCGCCGTCGGCGAGGAGCTGGGCCTGCCCGAGGAGATCGTGTGGCGCCAGCCGTTCCCCGGGCCCGGCCTGGCCGTCCGCATCGTCGGCACCGTCACCCCCGAGCGGCTGGGGATCCTCCGCCAGGCCGACGCCATCGTCATCGAGGAGATCAAGAAGGCCGGCCTCTACGGCGAGCTGTGGCAGAGCTTCGCCGTCCTCCTGGCCATCCGCACCGTCGGCGTGATGGGCGACGAGCGCACGTACGCCTACCCGGTGGTGGTCCGGGCCGTGGTCAGCGAGGACGCCATGACCGCCGACTGGGCCCGTCTCCCCCACGACGTGATGGAGGCCCTGGCCAGCCGCATCATCGCCGAGGTGCCCGGCGTGAACCGGGTGGCCCTCGACATCACGTCCAAGCCCCCCGGCACGATCGAGTGGGAGTAGCACCGTCCCGACCCCTCGGTAGGGTGGGAATCCCATGCCCTCGTCGGACCTTCTCGACAATCTGAACCCCGTCCAGCGGGAGGCGGTCACCCACCCGGGCGGGCCTCTGCTGATCGTCGCCGGCGCCGGATCGGGCAAGACCCGGGTGCTGACCAGCCGGGTGGCCTGGCTCATCAAGGACCAGGGCATCTCGCCGTTCGACATCCTGGCCATCACCTTCACCAACAAGGCGTCCGACGAGATGAAGGGCCGGGTCGCCGCCCTCGTGGGCCCGGTCGCCCGCAAGATGTGGGTGTCGACGTTCCACTCGGCCTGCGTCCGGATGCTGCGCCGGGACGGCCACCACCTGGGCTACACGTCGTCCTTCACGATCTACGACCAGGCCGACGCCGAGCGCCTCACCGCCTACGTCCTGCGGGACCACAACGTCGACTCCAAGCGCTTCCCGCCCAGGACGGTCCATGCCGTCATCAGCGCGGCGAAGAACGAGCTGATCGACGTCGACACCTACGCCGAGCGTGCTCGCAGCATCTACGAGCGCCGCATCGCCGAGGTCTACCGGGACTACCAGAAGCGGCTGGTCGCGGCCAACGCCATGGACTTCGACGACCTGCTGACCAAGGCGGTCGAGCTGCTGCGGGCCCACCCCCACGTCCTGTCGTACTACCAGGACCGCTTCTCCCATGTGCTGGTCGACGAGTTCCAGGACACCAACCGGGCCCAGAACGAGCTCGTCGTCCTGCTCGCGGCCAGGCACCGCAACATCTGCGTGGTGGGCGACAGTGACCAGAGCGTCTACCGTTTCCGGGGCGCCGACATCCGCAACATCCTGGAGTTCGAGGAGAAGTTCCCCGACGCCACCGTCATCGTGCTGGAGCAGAACTACCGCTCCACATCGACCATCCTCGACGCCGCCAACGCGGTCATTGCCAACAACGCCATGCGCCGGCCCAAGGCGCTGTGGACCGAGCAGGTGGGCGGCGAGCTGATCCGTCGCTACTTCGCCGAGGACGAGCACGAGGAGGCCTCGTGGGTCGGCGGGGAGATGCAGCGGCTGCATGAGTCGGAGAACGACCGGTGGGGCGACATGGCCGTCTTCTACCGGACCAACGCCATGAGCCGGGTGCTGGAGGAGCAGCTGGTCCGGCGCAGGATCCCCTACCGGGTCGTCGGCGGTACCCGGTTCTACGACCGCCGCGAGGTCAAGGACGCCCTCGCCTACCTCCGGGCGGTGGTCAACCCGGCCGACGAGGTCTCGGTGCGGCGGGTGGTCAACGTGCCCAAACGCGGCGTGGGCGACACCAGCCTGGCCCGGCTCGACGCGTGGGCCACCAGCCACGGCCGTCCGTTCGCCGACGCCCTGACCAAGGCCGAGGAGGCCGGTGTCGGCGGCCGGGCCCTGGCCGGCATCGGGGAGCTGGTCGGCCTGCTCGACGAGCTGCGCAACGGCCCCACCGGCCCGGCGGCGATGCTGGAAGCGGTCCTGGCCGGGACCGGGTACGCCGCCGAGCTGCGCGCTGACGGGTCGATCGAGGCCGAGGGCCGGCTGGAGAACCTGGCCGAGCTGGTCGGCGTCGCCCGGGAGTTCGAGGAGCTGGCCGCCGAGGAGGCCCGGGAGGCGAGCGTGGCCGCCTTTCTGGAGAGCGTGAGCCTGGTCGCCGACGCCGACCAGATCCCCGACGACGGCTCCAGCGTGGTCCTGATGACCCTGCACACGGCCAAGGGCCTGGAGTTCCCAGCCGTGTTCATGATCGGCATGGAGGACGGCATCTTTCCCCACCTGCGTTCCCTCGGTGAGCCCGAGGAGCTGGAGGAGGAGCGCCGCCTCTGCTACGTGGGCATCACCCGGGCCCGGGAGCGCCTGCACCTCTCCCACGCCTGGAGCCGCAGTCTGTTCGGCTCGACCCAGTACAACCCGCCCAGCCGGTTCCTCAAGGAGATCCCCGAACAGCTGACCCAGATGGTCGAGGGGAGCCGCACCCGGGGGCGGTCGTCGTCGGGAACGTGGGGGGCGTCCGGCACCAGCGGCCGCGAGCGCATCGTCGAGTCGGCCATGCGGTCGCCGTCGGCCATCAGGCCGGTGCGCACTACGGGGGCGGAGCGCATCGGCATCCGGGCGGGCGACGACGTCGTCCACGGGAAGTGGGGCGAGGGCGTGGTGCTGGAGATGATCGGGGCGGGCGATGCCGCCGAGGTCATCGTGCGGTTCCCGAGCGTGGGGGAGAAGCGGCTGCTGCTGGCCTGGGCGCCGCTCAAAAAGGCCTGATTCTCAGCACCGAGCGATCGGGCAGATCGAGGTGATCGGCCAGGAACCGGTGAGGATGGCCCCAGCGGGTTCTAGTATATCCAAATATGTGGCTGTATGCCGCTTATCACATACGACCTGATACAGTTCGGTCGTGGACCCCATCAGGAACCCCTACTCGCCCGGTGCGGGGACACCCCCGCCTTTTCTCGCCGGCCGCGACGATCTCCAAGAGGCGTTCTCAACGCTCATCGCCCGTGCCCAGATCGGCAACCCGGTGCAGCCACTCGTCCTGTCGGGGCTTCGGGGGGTCGGCAAGACGGTGCTCCTCCTTCGCTGGCGCTCGCTGGCCGATGCCGCGGGATGGGCCACTGCCCACGTCGAGGCGCGATCCGACGCCGATCTACGCCAGCAGCTCGGGGACGCAATTACCGATCTCCTTCGGCAGGTGAGCCGGCACTACCGCAGCCAGGAGCGCATCGAGCGGTTGAAGCGTGTGGCGACATCCTTCATGCGGGCGACCGGGGCAACCGCCAGTCGTGGCGCGGTCACCTTCGACGTCCAGCCTGAGCCGGGAGTCGCGGACTCCGGGGCGCTCGAAACCGATCTCGGCGAGCTGCTCGTCGAACTGGGGGAAGCGGCCAGGGACGAAGGAACTGGCGCGATCATCCTCATCGACGAGCTCCAGGATGCCGGCGCGGAGAAGCTTTCGGGCGTCGTCGGGGCGTGTCATCGTGTCAACCAATCGGGTCTTCCCGCCTTGATCGTCGGGGCCGGTCTGCCGACGGTCGGCCGGGTCCTGTCCGAGGCAAAGTCCTACGCCGAACGACTCTTCGACCTGCGAGCCGTCGGTCCCCTCGAGGGGCAGACGCAGGACCAGGCAATCACCGAACCAGCTGACGACCTGGGTGTCGGCTTCGCTCCCGAGGCGTTGGCCGCTCTTCGGGGTCTGGCTGGGGGCTATCCGTTCTTCATCCAGACCCACGCCAAGTTCGTCTGGGACGCCGCCGTCGACAGTCCGATCAGCCTCGCCGACGTGGACGTGGCCGCGCCGAGGGCAACTGAGCAGCTGCGGAGGTCATTCTTCTCGCCGCGGTACGACCGGGCCACCCCCGCCGAGCGCCGCTACATGCATGCGATGGCCTCGGTGGGCGACACGCATGCGTCCACCGCTGACGTCGCCCGAGTCCTGAGCAGACGTCAGTCCGACATCTCCGTCCAGCGGGATGGCCTCCTCAGCAAGGGCCTGGCGTACGCGCCTGAACGCGGTCTGGTGGAGTTCACCGTCCCGCACATGGCAGCCTTCCTGCGGTCCCTCCCGTCCCACGAGTTCGCCTGACGGGGAGCTGATCCCGGGGGTGAGGATCGTGCGTCCCCGCTCGAGGTCGATCGCGACCGGGTCCTCGCGTCTCCGTGGTTCAGTAGGGGACGGTGTCGGGGGCGGTGGTCGGGGTGACGCCCTTGGTGAGGTTCACGATCACCCGTCCCTTGTCGTTGACCTCGGCGGGGAAGGTCTCCAGCCCGGTGCCATCGGCCGGGTAGATGTGGCCGTTGCAGGGATCGACGAAATGGTGGGCGCCCTGGTCCCAGTGGAGGACGCACTTGCGGGGAGCGCCCTCGGCCCGGGCGGCGAACGCGGTCCACTGGGCGCCGCCGAGATGCTGGACGTAGATGTCGAGCGTGCCGCCCCGGGGGTCCGGGAACAGCAGGGGCCCGGACCGGTCGATCGACGCCGCCCGCTGGCTGGCCGGGCCGACGTCGAACGTCGGCGCCTGGTTGGAGCCGGCCCGGCGTATCCCACCGCCCGTTCCGGTGCCCACACGTCCCACGATGGCGATGATGAGGGCGGCGGCGAGGACCGCGCCCAGGACGGTGAACACCAGGACCCGGGTGCGGGCGCGGGGCGGCTCCGGGTTCTCGGGGACGGGCGGGAAGCCGCTGGGTGCCACACCCCTAGTATGCGGGGCCGTGGATCTCCTGGAGCACGCGGGCAAGCGGGTCCTTGCCCTCCACGGCGTGCCGGTGCCGATCGGGCACCTGGCGCTCGACGTGGAGCAGGCCGTCGCCGCCGGCGACGCGGTCGGCTATCCGGTGGTCGTGAAGGCCCAGGTGCCGGTCGGCGGCCGGGGCAAGGCGGGCGGGATCAAGATGGCCACCGACGTCGGTGAGCTGACCGCCGCCGCCGAGGCGATCCTCGGCATGTCGATCAAGGGGCACGTCGTGCGGCGGCTCTGGGTCGAGGAGGCGCTCACCTCGGCCCGTGAGTGCTACGCCTCCTTCACCTTCGACCGGTCGGTCAAGCTCCACCTGGGCATGCTGTCGGCACGCGGTGGCATGGACATCGAACAGGTCGCCGACGAGTTCCCCGAGGCCATCCACCGCTTTCATGTCAACCCGCTGGAGGCGCTCTCGCAGGCCGATGCCGCCGCCGCGGTCGAAGAAGCGGGGATCGGTGGGAGCGCGGCCGACGAGATGGCCGTGGTGCTGGTGAAGCTCTACGAGGCCTACGTGGCCGAGGACGCCGAGCTGATCGAGGTCAACCCGCTGTCGGTGGTCGCCGACGGCCGGGTCCTCGCCCTGGACGCGAAGGTGATCCTCGACGACAACGCCACCTGGCGGCACCCGGACTGGGAGGAGTGGCGCAACCTCGACCACCTCGACCCCCGCGAGCGGGCGGCACGGGACAAAGGCCTGACCTACGTCGGCCTCGACGGCAGCGTCGGCATCATCGGCAACGGCGCCGGACTGGTGATGAGCACGCTCGACGTGGTCGCCCAGGTGGGTGGCTCGGCGGCCAACTTCCTGGACGTGGGTGGCGGCGCCGGGGCCGACGTCATCACCGCCGCCCTCGAAGTGGTCAACGACGACGAGGCGGTGCGGGCCATCTTCGTCAACATCTTCGGGGGGATCACCCGGGGCGACGAGGTGGCGAAGGGAATCGTCGAGGCCCTCGGCCGCGTCGACCTCCGCAGCCCGATCGTGATCCGCCTCGACGGGACCAACGCCGAGGAGGGCCGCGCCATCCTGGCCGCCCACGAGTCCGACCGGCTGGTGTCCCGTCCGACCATGCTCGACGCCGCCCGCACCGCGGTCGAGCTTGCCGCGGCGGCGGCCCGGTGAGCGAGCGGACAGCGAGCGAGCCCATGAACACAGCGCCATGCTCAGCGTGGCGGCCGCCGCAGGCGGCGGCCCGATGAGCATTCTCGTGGGCGAGTCCACACGGGTGCTGGTGCAGGGCCTGACGGGCAGCCAGGGCCGATTCCACGGCCTCCGGAACCGGGCCTACGGCACGTCCGTGGTGGCCGGGGTCACACCCGGGAAAGGCGGCACGGAGGTCGAGGGGATCCCCGTGTTCGACACCGTGGCCGAGGCGGTGGCAGTCACCGGCGCGGACGCCAGCCTGGTCTTCGTACCTGCGCGCGCTGCGGCGGCGGCGATCGTCGAGGCGGCCGACGCCGGCGTGGCCCTGGTCGTGTGCATCACCGAGGGCATCCCGATGCACGACGAGGCCCGGGTGTTCCACCATCTCGCCCGCAACCGCCCCGGCACCCGGCTGTTGGGCCCGAACTGTCCCGGGGTCATCTCGCCCGGCAAGGCGAACATCGGCATCACGCCGGCGGAGATAGCGCTCGCCGGCGGCCCGGTGGGCGTGGTGTCCCGGTCGGGCACGCTGACCTACCAGGCGCTGCAGGAGTTGACCCGCCACGGCATCGGCCAGACGACCTGCGTCGGCATCGGCGGTGACCCGGTACCGGGAACCGGGTTCATCGACTGCCTGCGCCTGTTTCAGGCCGATGCCGAGACCCGGGCGGTGATCCTGATCGGCGAGATCGGCGGGGCGGACGAGGAGGCGGCGGCCGCGTTCATCGCCGCCGAGATGGACAAGCCGGTGGTCGCCTACGTCGCCGGCGTCACTGCGCCGCCGGG
>JALYYN010000017.1 GCA_030946525.1 Actinomycetota bacterium
CACGGGCCACGGGCCAGGACGAGACGCTGGACCCGCAGCGGTGCGCGGCGATGCTCGCCGGCATGTTGCCGTGGGACGAAGCGCTGCGCCAGAGCGGCGAGTACGGACCGCGCGTCGATGTCCCCGATGACGCCGACGCCCAGACCAAGCTGCTGGCCTTCATCGGCCGCACGCCGTAGACGTCGATCCAGGGGCGGCGGTTGACGTCGGTCCGGCCACGTTGTTCCGTCGAGAGCGCACCATCACACAAAGGCGCAGAGAAGAGGCCCTCCGGAGAGGGCCTCTTCTCTGTTCCGAGGTCCTGGTACATGGTTCGGGCACCGCTGGCCGAAGGCCGCCGGATCAGACGCTCAGCGCCGCCCGTGCTCGGGGAGGTGAGACGACAGGGCGGGGACGACGATGGCGGCGGCCACCAGGTGGGTGAGCACCAGGGTGATCTTGGTCGCGGCGTCGGCCGGGATCAACAGGTCGGGCACCACGGAGAGGGCGGTCAGCACGACGGCGGTGCGGGTGAACGTCGACCGGGGCCGGCCGGCCCGGCCGCGAATGGTCCGGGCGATCAGCACGCCGATGGCGGTGAAGAAGAGCGTCAGCTGACCGAAGCCGAGGACCGGTATGGCCTTGCCGGGCGCCGTCTCCAGGGAGACGTTGAACACGGCACGGGCGACGGCAGCGACCGCGACGGTCGCAGCGGCCGCAGCGAGACCGGCGGTCAGGCCTGGGCGCCACAGCGATGGCGTCGAGGGCCGGGTCCGACGCGACGGCCCGGCGGACGGAAGGTCGGGCGTGGTGAGTGCGGTCATCGGAGCTCCTTGGGTCAGGGGCCGGCGCGTTCCGGCCCTCACCTTCTCCACGAACGGCGACCGACAGAATCGACACACGACCCGAAATTCCGGGACCTCTCGCGCCGAACGCGTATCAACGGAGGACTTCGCGCCCTCAACGCGTCGGTGTAGCCGTTGTGCGACACTCGCCTCACCAATGGGGGTTGGGGTGTACGTGGTGCGGCCACCCGCCGCAAGACAGGGGAGGGGTTACAACGTGCGTCGTCGGATCAGGACAGGTCTCGTCGCGGTCGTGCTGCTGGCAGGGACGACCCTGACGTCGGTGCCGGTCGCCGCGGCTGCAGCGCAGGCCCAGCCGGCGCCGTCAAAGCTGCCGAGCATCGTCGAGCAGGCTGTTGCCCGCGTCCAGATCGCGCAGCGCTCGGCGGGGCTGGCCCAGGAATCCGCCACCCTGTCGAACGATGTGGTCCACGTCGATCCGAACGGGCGCATCGAGCTGGCCTTCCACGCCACCGCCCCGACGGGCGCCGCCGAGGAGGCCGACCTGGCCCGTCTGGGCGCGACGGGCATCTACACGCTCCGGCTGCCCCGGTCGCTGGGCATCGCCGACGTCGGCCTCGTCCAGGCCTTCGTGCCGGCGGACAACGTGGCCGCCGCCGCCGCCCTCCCGTGGGTCGCGGCCGTGACGACGCCCAGTTACGGCGGCAAGGACGTCGGGTCGGTCACGAGCGAGGGGGTCGTCTTCCACGGCGCCGACATCGCCCAGGCCCAGGGAAACGACGGGACCGGGGTGAACGTCGGGGTGATCTCCGACGGCGTCAGCAACCTCGCCGCCTCCCAGGCCCTCGGTGACCTCCCCAACACGGTGAACGTGCTGAACGCCGGTTCGGGCGACGAGGGCACGGCCATGCTCGAGATCGTCCGGGACATGGCACCCGGCGCCGGGCTGCTGTTCAACGGCACCGGCGGGACGGTCGCCACCCACGTGGCGGCGATGAACAACCTGGTCGCCAACGGCGCCAACGTGATCGCCGAGGACATCCCCTTCGACGCCGAGCCCGCCTTCCAGGTGGGCCTGGCCGCCCAGACGGCCGGGAACATCGCCGCGACCGGCGTCTCCGTCCACTCCTCGGCGGGCAACCTCGGCACCGCCCACGCCGCCCGGGTGGCTGCGGTCGGTACCGGCCAGCGCCCCGACAACACCTCCAACACCTTCACCGGCTGCGCGAACACGCCCGACAACGTCGTGGACATCGACCCCGGGCCGGGGACGGCGTTCGACGTCACCGTCGCGCCGACCACGCCGCCGGCGCCGAACAACACCCTCACCGCCACCCTCCAGTGGAGCGAGCCACGGGCGATCTTCCCCACCGTCGGGCGCGGCGGGTTCACCGACCTCAACCTCTACGTCATGAACCAGGCCCTGACCCAGTGCCTGGCCCAGAGCACGACCGTTCAGGCCAACGGCCAGGGCGACACCCTCGAGCAGGTCTCGGTGTCGTTGCCGCAGGGCACCAGCGTGAAGTTGGTGGTCGACGTCCAGAGCACATCGAGCGCGACTGCGGCGCCGACGCTCGACCTGCGCTGGCGCAACGGCAACGCCATCGACACCACCACACGCGCCGGCAGTCTCAACCCGGACTCGAACTACACCGGCCAGGCCACTTCCGCGGCTGCCATCAACGCGGTGAGCGGCAACATCGAGAGCTTCAGCGCCGGCGGGCCCGTGCAGCTCGGCTCCACGACGACGTGCCCCGGAGGCGTGGCCGGGCCGTGCACGGGCGTGGCCGGCGGCGGTCTGGCCAGCTCACCCGGGCCTACCTGGGGCGCCGCCGACGGGGTCCAGGTCACCGGCGTCGGCGGTTTCCCGACGCCGTTCTTCGGGACGTCCGCCGCCGCGCCCCACGCCGCCGCCTGTGACGCGCTCGTCCGCCAGCTCCAGCCCACGTACACCGAGGCCCAGGTGACGAACCGGCTCAAGGCGGGCGCCGTCGACCTGCCTCCGGCGGGAGTCGACAACATCACGGGTGTCGGCAAGCTGGTGTGCGTGAGCGCACAGACCACCGTCGCCACCATGGCCGCCTCCAGTGTGTTCACCGCAACCAGCGGGCCACCCATCAGCGACACCGCCACCCTGGCCGGCGGCTTCAACCCGTCCGGCAGCATCACCTTCCGCGCCTTCGCGCCGAAGGACGCGACCTGTGCCGGCGCGGCGGTGTTCACGAGCGTCAAGACGGTGACGGGCAACGGGACCTACACGTCCGGCCCCTTCGCCGCCATCGCCGAGGGCGGGTACCGGTGGGTGGTCACCTACGGCGGCGATCCGAACAACGTCGCTTTCACCTCTCCCTGCAACGCGGCCAACGAGACGTCGACCGTCTCCAGCATCTGCGCCGCCCCGCCGCCGCCGGGGACGTTGCCGGGCAACAACATCGTCATCGCCGCTCCCGGTCTGATCACGGTGGGCACCGCCGGCGACGACGTGATCTACGGCACCGCAGGGAATGACCGGATCGACGGCCAGGGGGGCAACGACATCATCTTTGCCGGTGACGGGGCCGACCAGGTCATCGGCGGCGACGGGAACGACACCCTGTGCGGTGGCGGGGGCGCCGACAGCCTGTCCGGGAACGCCGGCAACGACCTGCTCGTCGGGGGCGCCGACAACGACGACCTGTACGGCGGCGCCGGCAACGACCGCCTGATCGGTGGCACCGGCCGCGACCGCCTGACGGGCGGGGATGACGTCGACGTCTGCACGCCCGGCACCGACCCGGCTAGCCAGACGACGGCATGCGAGACGATCATCCCGCCCGTGTAGGCGCAGCCCCCGTCAGCCCTTCCGGTAGATCTTGGTCGTGTCCGAGTAGTACAGGGCATTGTCCGGGCCCTGCTTGACGTCGAGCCTGCACTCGGCGACGTCCGAGGTGAGGGTGGCGTGGGGGGAGCCGGCGCTGAAGATCTGCATGCCGGCATTGAGGCTGCAGAAGACCAGCTTCCCGGCCGTGCCGCCCGGCCCGGCCGCGTTGACGAAGGTCGCGCCGGTCGGCACGATGGCCGTGGCCTCGCTGCTCCAGTCCGGCTCGGCGCCCGGGCAGGCGGCGCCGGCCCGGATGGGGTGGCTGTAGCCGTAGCAGACCGGCCACTGGTAGCCGGCGCCCCGACCGGCGTTGGCCACGACGACGTCGTAGCCGGTGGGCGGGCTGCCGGCGTCACCGGTGGGGCCGTTGCCGGTGACCGCGACCTGCCCGGACGGGGCGATGGCGAGACCGAAGGGGTTGCGGAAGCCGAAGGCCCACACCGGGTCACCGAAGGGGTTGTCGGCGGGGACGGTGCCGTCCGGGTTGTAGCGCAGGACCTTGCCCCGTGGGTCGGAGGTGTCCTGGGCCGCGGACTCGGTGTGCTGGTCGCCGAGGGTGACGTAGAGTTTGCCGTCGGGCCCGAAGGCCAATCGGCCGCCCTTGTGGCAGCAGTCCGCGCCGGCCGGCAGCTCGACGATCACCTTGACGTCGGTGCCCTGGCCCGCGCAGTCCGTCCAGCGGACGATCTGCTGGTGGGCCCGGTCGCTCGTCGAGAAGAAGGCGTACACGTAGCGGTCGGAGGCGAACGTCGGGCTGATAGCCAGGCCCAACAGCCCCCTCTCGCTGTACCCGCCGCCCGGCTCCGTCGTCACGGTCGACACCTGGGCGAAGACGCGCGGTGCGCCGTCCTGGAGCACACGCACTGTGCCGGACCGCTCGGCCCAGAACAGGCGCCCGTCGGGCGCGAAGGCCAGCGCGGTGGCGAAGTCGGCGGCGATCGCGCCGGTCGGCGGTGACTGCTTCGCGACCGTGCACGGGTCGGCCCCGCCGGTGGCCGCCGTCGTGCCCGGGGCGCTTGCGGTGGTGGAGGAGGAGCCGCTCGTCGCGGTGGTCGACGTGGTGATCCCGGCGGACGGGGTGGCGGGGGAGCTCCCGCCGCACGCGGCAAGGAGCACGGCAGGGGTGACGAGCATCGCTCCCAGGTGCGTGCGCCTCATCCGGACAGTCTGCCGGGAGGCGTCGTGCTACGCGTTAAGAATGGTTCTCGCTCTACGGAAGGGTCGGGCCGCAGGGCTCGTGACCACCACCACCCAGCTCACCGACTTCGCCCGGGTCCTGAGCGGTGACCGGGCGCAGATCTACGACATCGTCAAGGCGAACGTCGATCCTCACGACTACGAGCCCACGCCTGCCGATCTCGAGGCGGTGCGGGCCGCAGACCTGATCGTCAAGAACGGGGTGGACCTGGAGCGCTGGCTCGACCGGACGCTGGAGAGCGCCGGCTCCAAGGCGCGGGTGGTCGACGCCAGCGCCGGCGTGGTCCTCCGCGGCCGCGACCCGCACATCTGGGCCGACCCCACCCGTGCCGCGACCATGGTCGCGACCGTGGCGGCGGCGATGACCGCGGCCGATCCCGACAACGCCGCCACCTACGAAACGGCGAGGCGGTCCTACGCCGCAGAGCTGGACGCGCTCGACGCCGAGATCCGCACGCAGATCGACTCGCTGCCGAACAAGAAGCTGGTCACCAACCACGACGCCTTCGGCTACTACGTCGAGCGCTCCGGGCTGGATTTCGTCGGCTCGGTGATCCCGAGCTTCGACACCCAGGCCGAGCTGTCCAGCAGGGAGCTCTCCGCGCTGGTGGCGCGGATCAAGGAGCAGGGCGTGCGGGCGGTGTTCTCCGAAGGATCGCTGCCGCCGAAGACGGCGGAGACCGTCGCCAGGGAGGCCGGCGTGCGGGTGGTGGCCGGAAGCGACGCCCTTTACGGCGACAGCCTGGGTCCCCCGGGCAGCGATGGCGACACGTACCTGAAGATGATGCGCCACAACACCCTGGCCGTCGTCGACAACCTCCGCTGATCAGATCACCCCGCCGGGAGGCGCGGGTGCGAACGCAGGTCGACTGCAGCGGCCGATCCGGCGAGGTGGTCGTTCAGGTAGACCTCGAGCAACTCGTGGGACCCGGTGTCCCGGGCCATGTGGCCTCCCTGGGAGGCGTCGGGTGGAGGTTAGGCCCGCGGAGGGAGGGGTACCTACCGCGCAGGGCGTTCGTCTGGAGAGCGCCGGAAGCGAGGGAGCGCGATGGGTATCGGCGTCAGCCTGTTCTTCTTGGCCGCTGGGGCGATCCTCAAGTACGCGATCAACGTCAGCAACCCCAGTGGGGTCAACCTGCAGACGATCGGGGTCATCCTCATGGTCGTGGGCGCGGTGGGCGTCGTCCTCTCCACCCTGTTCTGGAGCCGCCTCGGATTTGGGGGCGAGCGCCGCCGGGAGACGGTCGTCGAGGAGCGCGAGGTCATCTGACACCGCATCGGTGAGGTCGGCGGCGACGGCTCACTCCCGCAGTGGGCCAGACTCCGGCGGTGGATCGCCAGGAGTGGAACGACCGCTACGCGGCGCAGCCTGTGCTGTGGGACGTCGACCCCGGGCCGTTCCTGGCCCCCGAGGTCGGCGAAGTGCGTCCCGGCGGGGCGCTCGACCTGGGCGCAGGGGAGGGACGCACCGCATTGTGGCTCGCCGAGCGCGGTTGGCAGGTGACCGCGGTCGACTTCTCCGAAGTCGCGCTCGACCGTGGCCGCCGGCGAGCGGCATCGGCCGGCGTCGGCGAGTCGATCGAGTGGGTGTGCGAGGACCTCCTCGACTACAGCCCCGTGGGGCGTTCCTTCGAGCTGGTGCTGTCGATGTTCGTCCACCTGCCGGCACCGGCCCGCCACCGGCTCCTCGGCCTGGCGGTCGACGCCCTGAGTCCCGGCGGGGTGATCCTCGTCGTCGGCTACGACTCCACCCACGCCGTCGAGGGCCAGGGCGGCCCGAGAGATCCGGCCATCCTGTTCAGTCCGGAGGCAATCGTCGAGGACCTGCCCGGGCTGCGCGTCGAGCGCGCCGAGCGCCTCCGCGTGGGCGACGCCGTCGACGCCATCGTCCGCGCCGTCAAGCCCTGACCGTGGCCGTGGGCACCCGGTCACGGTTTGACCGGGGTGCCCGGCGGACACACCGACCCTATGGGGGCACGCGCGCAGGTCAAGGAGCTGAAGCAACGCTCCGGAGCCACGCTCGATCGCGCCGCCGACAGCACCTGGCTCGAGCGCCTGGCCCGTGCCGGCCTGGTGGCCCGGGGCGTGGTCTACGTCGTGATCGGGCTTCTCGCCGTGCAGGTGGCCCGGGGCCAGGGGCAGGACCAGGCCGACAAGCAGGGCGCCATGCAGGCGGTGGTTCACGAGCCGCTCGGTCGGATCCTGATGCTCGGCTTGGCCATCGGCTTCGCCGGCTACGCCCTGTGGCGGCTCGTGGAGGCCGCGGCCGGGCCCCAGGGCGAGGACGACGCCCGCAAGGCCGCAGCCAGGCGCGTGCTCTCCGCGGCGCGGGGCCTGCTCTACGGCAGCTTCTGCCTGACCGCGCTCAGGTTGCTGGTGGGATCGGGCGGAGGGACGTCGGGCTCCAACTCCCAGGTGGACTGGACGGCCCGGGTCCTGCACTGGCCGGCCGGCCGGTTGCTCGTCGCCGCCGTAGGCGCAGGGGTGGTGGGCGGCGGCCTGTACGTCGGCTGGCGGGGCCTGAGCCACAAGTTCCGCAAGGGCCTGAAGTCGCTCCAGATGAGCCCTGCGGAGCGCCGGTGGATCCTCCGCTTTGGCGCGGCAGGCATGGTCGCCCGCATGATCGTCAGCGTGCTCATCGGCGTCTTCCTGATCGCGGCCGCCGTCCAGCACCAGCCCGACAAGTCGATCGGCATCGACGGCGCCCTCAAGAAGCTGGCCGACCGCTCGTTCGGCCCGGCCCTGCTCCTCGTGGTGGCCCTCGGCCTGGTCGCCTACGGGCTGTACTCCTTCGCCGAGGCCCGGTACCGCCGGTTCGGCTCGTCGTGAAGGAAATCGCACTCGCACGGAGGGCCTGCTCGGCCGGCAGCCACCGGCGCCTGTCCGACGTGGCGGCCCGCAGCCACGGACGCCTGTGAGCGCCGTGCGCCGACTCGACCACAGGTTGTACCGGCGCACGTCCCGGCGTTCGGAGGCGACGGCTCTCGGCCTGCTCCGGCTCGGACGGGCTGCCGACAACTCCCTGCTGTGGGTGGGCGTGGCCGGTGCCCTCGCGGTGGGCGGCGGGCGCTTCAGCCGGCGGGCGGCCCTGCGCGGGCTGTTCGGCGCCGCGCTGGCGTCCGGGGTGGCCAACGGGCCGGTGAAGCTGTTGGTCCGCCGGGCCCGGCCCCCCGCCGGACGGCTGGCCGGCCGGTTCCCGGGGTTCCCGGCCCCCCGGACATCGTCGTTCCCCTCCGGGCACACCGCGGCGGGCATAGCCTTTGCCGTCGGTGCCGGCCAGGAGGTGCCCGCGCTGGCCGTCCCCCTGGGCGCGCTGGCAGCGCTGGTCGGCTACTCCCGGGTCCACTCCGGCGTGCACTACCCGTCCGACGCCCTGGCCGGCGCCGCCATCGGGGCCGCCGCCGGGTTGGCCACCCGGCGTCTCTGGCCGGTCGCGCCCCACGAGCCCGCGGAGGTCCGTACCGCCCTCACGCGCGCCGAGGTGGAACCGTCCCCGACCGGCCGGGGCCTCGTGGTCGTGGTCAACCCGTCTGCGGGCTCGAGCGAGAAGGCGGCGGAGGAACTGCGCAAGGAGCTGCCCGACGCCGAGGTGCTGGAGCTCGACGACGGCCAGGAGCTCGATGACGCGCTCCACCAGGCGGTGGACAGCGGCTGCGCCATCGGGGTCGCCGGTGGTGACGGTTCGGTCAACGCCGCCGCCTCCCTGGCCGCCGACCACGACAAGCCGCTCATGGTGATCCCCGGGGGGACGCTGAACCATTTCGCCTACGCCCTGGGCCTCGACTCCCTGGCCGATGCGGCCCGGGCCGTCCGTGAGGGACGCGCCGTGGCCGTCGACCGGGCCCTCATCGACGGGCACACGTTCGTGAACACCGCCAGCATCGGCAGCTACGTCGACCTCGTCGACGCCCGGGAGAGGCTGGAGCACAGGATCGGAAAGTGGCCGGCGGTGGTGGTCGCCCTGTTCGGGGTGCTTCGCCACGCCGAGCCGCTCGACCTGGAGCTGGACGGCGAGCGCCGGAAGGTCTGGATGGTCTTCATCGGGAACTGCCGGTACCACCCCTACGGCTTCGCCCCGAGCTGGCGCGAGCGCCTCGACGACGGCGAGCTGGACATCCGCATCGTCCACGGCGCCCAACCGTGGTCGCGGGCCCGACTGTTCGCTTCGGTCTTGACCGGGCGGTTGGCCCGGTGCGGCGCGTACGAGCAGCGGTTCACCCGTGAGATGCGCGTGAAGTCGCTCGACGGGCGGCTCCGCCTGGCCCGGGACGGGGAGACGTTCGACGGCCCGGAGGAGTTCACCATCTGCAAGGCGGACCAGCCCTTGCTCGTGTACGTCCCCGACGCGTGACCGGCTCCGCCAGCTGCGTGCGGAACGCAACGGCAGGGCGGCTCCGTGAAGTGTTCACCGGGCGACCCGCCCGCAGGGAGTGTGGCCCGGTGACCGGGCTCACGGTGAGCCATCGGCGGCCTGCGCAGTAGGCTGGCGGGGAGTCGGCCCAGCGCACCCCCCTTCAGCAGCAGGGAATCGACTGACTCGCCCCAGTGAGGAGAGTCAGTCCAATGTCTGATTATGCCGACGCGGTCAACGAGGGCCTCACCGCCCTGTCCACCTTCGTCGTGGGTCGGAGCACGCTCGGGGAGACCCTCGACCGGGTAGCGGGCCTGGCCTGCCAGACCGTGCCCGGCACAGACATGGTCGGGCTCACCATGCTGAGGGACGGCAAGCCGGCGACCGCCGTTTTCACCGACCCCTTGTCGCCCGAGATCGACCAGACCCAGTACGACACCGGCACCGGCCCGTGCCTCGACGCCTTCCGGCACGGCCGGGTCTACCGCATCGAGTCGACGTCCACCGACGAGCATTGGCCGGAGTTCAGCCGGGCGGCCGGCGCCAAGGGCATCCGGAGCACGCTGTCGCTGCCGCTGATGGTGGAGGACCAGGCCGTGGGCGCCCTGAACTTGTATTCGCGCGCGGAGGCGTCCTTCGGCGACGAGCAGGCGCGGGTCGGGATGGCGTTCGCGTCCCAGGCCGCGGTGGCCATGGCCAACGCCCAGGCCTACTGGGAGGCCAAGGAGGTGGCCGACCAACTCGGCGAGGCCATGAAGTCCCGAGCGGTGATCGAGCAGGCGAAGGGCATCCTCATGGCCGCCCAGGGCTGCACGGCCGACGAGGCGTTCGATCTGCTGGTGAAGGCGTCGCAGCGGAGCAACCGCAAGCTGCGCGACATCGCCGTGGACATGGTCGACAACCCCCGGCGCCGGCGGATCGAGCCGCCTCCGGCCACCGCGTCCTGATGGCCCCGCGCCCGAGCCGCGGCAAGAGCTGACCGGCGCAGTCGACGCCGCCCCCCGATCTCCGCCCGCCCATCGAGGGGTGATGGGCGGTCCTCCCCAAGAACCCTCGGGCAACCTGCATGTCACGCCAACGGCGGCGAGGAGGACCGCCGCGAAATGGTACCTCCGGGCGAGGCGGCGTGGCGGCTATTTCTCGTCGGCGGCGTCGTTCCAGCGCTCGATGACCGCCGTTTCCCGCTCCCAGCCGAGCACCGACATCGAGGCGGTCGACAGGGCCAGCAGGCGGCCGTCGGCGGGCGGCAGGCCCACCCACCGGGCGGCGAGGACCCGCAGGAGATGGCCGTGGGCGAAGAGGGCGACGTCGCCCGCTGCGGCCCGCGCCCGTGCGATCACCCGGTCGGCCCGCCGACCCACCTCCTCGACCGTCTCGCCGTTGGGTGCGCCGTGGGCCCACAGGTCCCAGCCGGAGCGCTCGTCGCGTATGTCGGCGGTGCGCCGGCCCTCGTAGTCGCCGTACTCCCACTCCCGCAGGTCCGCGGTGACCTCGGCGGCGCCGAAGGCACCGGCCAGGCGGCAGGTGTCGACGGCCCGGGCCAGCGGGCTGGTGAGCACCAGCTCGAACCGCCAGGGGCTCAGCCGGGCGCCCAGTCCCTCGGCCTGGCGCTCGCCCTCGTCGGTGAGCGAGATGTCGGTGGCGCCGGTGTGCTGGCCGGACAGGCTCCACTCCGTCTGCCCGTGGCGTATCAGGACGACCTGGTTCACCCCTGCCCCCTGGCCTGCCGGTACCGGCGGATGAGGGCGTTCGTCGAGCTGTCGTGGGTCGGCTCGGCCGCGTCGTCGCCCGCCCGTAGCTCGTCGACGATGCGGCCGGCGAGCGCCTTGCCCAGCTCCACGCCCCACTGGTCGAAGGAGTTCACGTCCCAGATGGTCCCCTGGGTGAGCACCTTGTGCTCGTAGAGGGCGACGAGCTGGCCCAGGACCGACGGGGTCAGCCTGGGCGCGAGGATGGTGTTCGTCGGGCGGTTGCCCGGGAACGTGCGGTGGGGGACCAGCTCCGGGGCCACGCCCTCGGCGGCGACCTCCTCCGGCGTCTTGCCGAAGGCCAGTGCCTCGGTCTGGGCCACGAAGTTGGCCATGAGGAGGTCGTGGTGGCCCTGGATGTCCAGGGCGCCGTCGCTCTGCTCGGTCGGCCGGAGGAATCCGATGAAGTCGCACGGCACCAGCTCGGTGCCCTGGTGGAGCAGCTGGAAGAAGGCGTGCTGGCCGTTGGTGCCGGGCTGGCCCCAGACGACCGGGCCGGTCTGCCACTCCACCGGCTTGCCCTGGCGGTTGACGGACTTGCCGTTGCTCTCCATGTCGAGCTGTTGGAGGTAGGCCGGGAAGCGGGACAGGTACTGGCTATAGGGCAGGATCGCCTGGGTCTCGGCCCCGAAGTAGCTCCCGTGCCAGATGCCGATGAGGCCGAGGAGGACGGGAAGGTTGCGCTCGAACGGCGCGGTGCGGAAGTGCTCGTCCATGGTGTGGAACCCGTCGAGCATCTCCCGGAACGCCGCCGGCCCGATGGCGATCATGAGGGACAGGCCGATGGCCGAGTCGAAGGAGTACCTGCCGCCGACCCAGTCCCAGAACTCGAACATGTTGGCCCGGTCGATGCCGAACCCGGTGACCCGTTCCGCGTCGGTCGACACGGCGACGAAGTGACGTCCCACTGCGTCCTCGCCCAGGGCCGCAGTCAGCCACGCCCGCGCCGACCGGGCGTTGGTCAGGGTCTCCACAGTGCCGAAGGTCTTGGAGGCGACGATGAACAGGGTCTCGGCCGGGTCGAGGTCCCGCGTCGCCTCGGCGATGTCGGCGCCGTCGACGTTCGAGACGAACCGGAACGTCATCGAGCGCTCGGAGTAGACGCGAAGGGCGTCGTAGGCCATGGCCGGGCCGAGGTCGGACCCGCCGATGCCGATGTTGACGACGTTGCGGATGCGGGCGCCGGTCGCGCCGTGCCAGGCCCCGGAGCGGACCTGGTCGGAGAAGGCGGCCATGCGGTCGAGCACGGCGTGGACGTCGGCGACGACGTCCTGCCCGTCGACCGTCAACGATGCGTCCCGGGGCATGCGCAGGGCGACGTGGAGCACGGCGCGGTCCTCGGTGACGTTGATGTGCCGGCCGGCGAACATGTCGTCGATGCGCCCGCGCAGGCCGGCCCGCTCGGCCAGGGCGACCAGCAGCGGGACGGTCTCGGCCGTCATCATGTTCTTGGAGTGGTCGAGGACCAGGTCGCCGGCCTCGACGGTCATCGTCTCTGCTCTCGCCGGGTCGTCGTCGAACAGACGGCGGAGGTCGGTCCAACCGATCTGCCGGCGATGGTTGACGAGGGCGTGCCACTCCGGCGTACGGGTGATCGGGGTCGGTGTCACTGGGGCCGGATGGTAATGGGGCGGGACGGGAGCGGCGCCCGGGCCGGTATCCCGGGCCGCCGGCGTTAGGTTTCGGACATGGGAGAGATGCCGGGCCGAACGACCGTGGACTGGCGCGACGCGGCGGGCGCCCTGGCCGACGAGGTGACCCGGGTGACGGCCTTGCTCCGTTCCGTCAGCGATCCCGGCGCACCGGCCATCGGCGAGTGGAGCCTGGCCGAGGTCGCCATGCACCTCTCGCAGGCCTGGCTCCTGGTGCCCGGCCTGGCGGTCGACGACCTCTCGGACCTCTTTCAGGTGTTGCCCGCCCTGAGGGCTACCGCCGGGGGATCGCCGCTGAGGGACATCTGGGAGCATTCCCGGCTCACCATGGCCGGGGTCGGCGCCGATACCGAGCGCGATCCGGCGCGGCTGGCCGATCGGATCGAGCAGCGGGCCGGCGCCTTTCTCGACGGCCTGGACGCCCGCTCGACCACCGGCGCACACGCCTGGCTGGTGGAGGGGGTCGTGGGCTCGCTCCCCCTGCTCATCTGCCACCTTCTCAACGAGACAACGGTCCACGGCTACGACATCGCGCGCGCCGACGGCCGGAAGTGGCCGATCGGGAACCGCGGCGCGGCGATGATCGTCGACGGCTTCCTCGTCCCCGTCCTCGAAGGCCTCGATCCCCGCAGCTTCGTCGACCAGGACGCGGCGGCCGGGCTCCGGGCCACCTTCGAGGTCCACGTCCGGGGCGGGGAGCACCACCTCTTCGTCTTCGACGACGGCGAGCTGCGGATCGACCGGCCCGGGTCGCCCGAAGCGGGGTCGCCCGAGGCCGGGTCGCGCCGCATCGACTGCCACATCTCCGCCAACCCCGCCACCTTCCTGCTGGTGGCGTGGGGGCGCCGCAGCCAGTGGCCGGCCATCGCCCGTGGCCAGCTCGTGGCGTGGGGCCGCAAGCCGTGGCTGGGCCCCCGCTTCCGGGGCCTCCTGCGCACGCTGTAGCCGTCCCGTTCTCGCGTTGGCCGCCGCCCGGTAAGGGTCGGGCCAACGCTCAAATGAGATTGCGAATTCGAAGACCTCGAACAGCTTCAAAATGCTTCGTATTCCGGGTGGCGAGACCGAGATGGCGATCCAGAGCGGTCGCGGCGATCAGTGCATCGGGCCACCGTAGACCGGTCTCCCTGCGAATGCGACCGGCGCGCTCGGCGATGGGGCGGTCGACCGAAATTTCCTTGAATGGAGCCAGAACCTGGGCGGCCAAGCCGGTGCCTGCGGCTCCAGCGAACAGCTCGGCTCGCGTAATTACCGAGTAGTGGAGTCGATGTCGGGCAGCCTTCAGTTCGACTGCACCGCGAAGGTGGTCAATGAAAATGTCGGTGTCGACGAGGATGTCAGCCACGGTCCCAGTCGTCTCGGCCGGGCATGGCAGCGCCGGGATCAGCTCCGAATGTTGATTTGAGGACGAGGTTGGTGTCGCGCTCCGCGTAGAGGTACGCGTCCAGCGCCCGTCTGACCACCTCAGCGAGAGTGACACCTTCGGCCTGGACGAGCTCGTCGATCATCCTCCGCTGATCCTGGGTCAGATACACCTGCGTTCGGGTGGCGCCCATACAGCACTAGTATACAGCACCCGTTGCCTGCATACGGCCAGCGCGTGAAAGGAGCCGGCCCGGCCCGTGGCAGCCGACCCAGGCGCCGGACCCCGGGGTCGACGGCTACGGCCGGCTCGAGCCGGCCACGCCAATCTGCGACCCCTCCGAAAATCGCGAAACGGGTGGATCTGCTCGACCCACCCGAGGTCGTGCGCTGCCAACCGGCTTCGCGCTGCAGGATTCCTCCAGTGGCGCGAGCTGGCCGTCGAGCTCGGCGCCGGCATCCTGCGTGCGGCGGTCTGCGTCTGGGGCGTCCGCCGCGTCTTGTGATGGCCGCGACCGGCGATCGGGACGCGCATCATGACCGTTGGACTCGTACGATTCCCGACGTGGTCGCCTCCGCCCTCGGTTCGTCGGCGTCGAGAGGCCGGCGGAGGCTGGCGCTGGTGGCCTCCCTCGCGCTGGTGGTCTCGCTGGGCGGGGTGGCTGCACTCACGGTTCGGCTTCGTGGTGGCGACGAGCGGACCGGGCCCGTCGCCGGGCACGGGGTCGCTGCGGCGGCGGCCACGACCACACCGTCGACCGCCGTCACCGGTGCGCTCCCGGATCCGGCGCCATACCCATCGCCCCCGGCCCCGCCCACGACGACGGTGCCCCTTGTCGACGGTGTGGCCTTCGTCGGCGACTCGCTGGCGGACAACCTCGGCAGCGGGCTGGCGACGGCCGGTTCCCGGCAACCGATGGCGGTGTTCGACGACGCGATCTCCGGGTGTGGCGTCGCCGCCAGCGGCGGCTACCGGCTCTCGGGCGCGCAGTACGGGTTGAGCCCGACATGCGCGGCGTGGCCCGACACGTGGACGGCCCGCCTCAGGCGCGACCGGCCGAAGGTGGTGGCGATCCAGTTGGGTCGCCACGAGGTCCTCGACCGGCTCTACCAGGGGCGCTGGACGAACATCCTGGACCCGGCGTACCGGGTGTACCTGCGCGGCGAGCTGCTGCGGGGCATCCGCATCGCCGGCGCCGAGGGCGCCAAGGTGGTCCTGCTCACCGCTCCGAGGTTCCAGCGCCCCGCCCGTCCCGGGGGCGGCCAGTGGCCCGAGAACGATCCGGCGCGTGTCGAGGTGTTCAACGGCCTGCTGCGCGAGGTCGTCGCCGAGGACCGGAACCTCGCGCTGATCGACCTCGGCGGCCGCACCAGCCCGGGAGGGACCTACTTCGACATCGTCGACGGCGTCGCCGTGCGCTCCGACGGTGTCCACTACAGCCCGGCCGGGGTCGAGTGGATCGGTCGGTGGCTGCTGCCCCAGCTCGCCGACCTGCTTCGACCATGAGCTCCCGGGGCGGAAGCCCTGACGTGGCCGACCGCTCGACCCGCATCCTCGGGATCGACGGACTGCGGGCGCTCGCCGTGCTCGCCGTCATCGCGTTCCACGCCAACCTAAGCTGGGCGCGAGGCGGGTTCCTCGGCGTGGACGCCTTCTTCGTGATCAGCGGCTTCGTCATCACGCGGTCGCTGCTCGACGAGGACCGACGCCGGGGCGCGATCGACCTGGCCCGGTTCTGGAGCCGCCGCGTGGCCCGGTTGCTCCCGGCCCTGCTCCTCGTGGTGTCGGTAGTGGCGGCCTACGCCTGCCTGCGCCCCATCGGTGGCCTTCAGGCGTTCAGGGAGGATGCCGTCGCCGCCCTGCTCTACGTCTCGAACTGGCATTTCCTGGCCAAGGGAACCGGGTACTTCGCGGCGACGGCCGACCCGTCCCTTCTCCAGCACACCTGGTCGCTGGCCGTCGAGGAGCAGTTCTACCTCGTATGGCCCCTCGCGGTCGTGTGGGCGCTTCGCCGGTCGCAGCCGCGAG
>JALYYN010000035.1 GCA_030946525.1 Actinomycetota bacterium
AACAGCTTCGGCACCACCGACCACAACTTGGCCAGCACGACGGGCACGAGGGCCAGCCCCAGGGCGACATGGGTTCCCTGGTTCAGCCGGTAAAGCCACGCCGGCGACGTCGGCCACTGGAAGAACGGCAGGTGCAGCCAGTGGGTGTCGGCGGGGAAGGCGTTGCCCGGGAACTGGGGCTGGTAGGCCACGTAGGAAAGGAGGCCGGTGAGGATGAGGATGGGCAGACCGATGAGCAGCACAAACCCGAAGACACTGGTCAGCCAGGGACCACGCAGCGGCGAGCGCCACGTCCGAGCGGCGAACGGCCCCGGGGGTCGATGATGTTCGAGCCAGACCCACAGGGAACGGGGCCACCCGGCACCGGCCAGGCCAGCCGGATGCAACTCGGCGTCGGGCCCCTCACCAGCGTCCGCCCGACCCGACCTGGTCATCAAGGAACGCTACCAGGCAGGGAGATCGAGGCCGCCGGCTCATTTCGGCGCGAACAGGAGCTCGCCGCGGCAGGTGGCGGCGAGCTCCATGTGATCGAGTACTTGGGGAGCGCCGCCTGGTGCTTCTCCGACACTGGGAGACGCCCTGCCGAAGCGTGGGGTTGCGCGCAGGTACGCTGTTCGTCAGCCTGGTAGAGAAGCCTTCGGGCCGTCGGTTCGATGTCGTGATGGTCGTTCTGGGCGGAGCTGCTTGGCGTTGATGAGCCCGGCCCGGCTGAGCTTCGAGAATCGCCGTACGGAATGCCGTCGACGTCGACGGAGGTTGGGAGACCAGCGACGAGCGCAGTCTCGCGACGTTCCCGCTCGATCCCTTCGCCCCCCTGCCGGGAGCGCTTGGAGACGCCCGTGTCATGCGGGCGCCCCCGAGCCGTTCACAGAGGTCGACGCGCAGGCTGACCCAGGCCCGCGAGCGGATCCTGCTCCTCACGGTGCCCTCGGCCACGCCGAACAGTCGGGCCCCCTCCTGCAGGAGTGGCCATCGAAGTAGGCGAGGGTGATCGCGGAGCGCCGAGCCTCCGACAGTGCCTCCAATTGCCTGCCGGACCTCTCGGCCCATGACCTCGTTGAGGATCTACTCCTCGAGCCGGGCGAACCAGCGGGCCACCGTCCGACCAGGGGGCGGTCAGCTCCATGGCGGCTGTCGCAGCAACGGTGCTGATGCACGCCGTGCTCACGCGCCGATGCCGATGTTGCCGTCCAGGAGAAGGGCGATCCCCACCTCCCGCCCCGGGCACAGGCCCGAAGATGGAGCGCCGAGCGTCAGCCAGACGCCGACCGGTACCGCGACGCCGCCGAGGGAGGCCTACCCCTCGTAGGCGAAATACCCGGGCGGCACCGGTGGGGCGCCCTCGTAGTGGAACACCCGGGTCATGCCCACCGGCCCACCGTTGAATCCGTCCATCATCTTGTTCGATGTGTGGTGCGGCACATGGCAGTGGAACACCCAGTTCCCCGGGTTGTCGGCGGTGAACTCGATCTCGAAGAAGTCACCGGGCGCCACGTTCTGAGTGGTCTCGGTCACAGTGGGAACTGGGTGGCCGTTCTTGCTGACCAGCACCTCGTCGTGGCCGTGCAGGTGCATGGAGTGCGCCAGGTTCGAGGCGTTGTAGAGGCGGATGCTGACACGGTCCCCCTTGGAGATCACTATGGGGCCTCCGGATGCCTCACCGGTCTTGCCGTTGATCGTGGAGAAGGGGAAGTCGCCGGTGCCAGGCGGGAACGGGTCGACCAACTCGCCCTCACCAGGCGGGGCGAACTGTTGAAGCATCATGACGAAGTCCTTGTCGACGTGCTGGGCCTTCGACTCCTTCTTCGGCAGGATCACGATCATTCCGTCGAGACCCCGCAGATCCTGCACCGCGGTGGTGGTATGGGAGTGGTACGAGAAGCTTCCGGCGTGTCGGGCGTGAACGGCCCGTAGGTGAACGTGCCTCCCGGCTTGACCGGGTCGGGCTGGCTGATCCCGGCCACACCGTCGAACTCGTTCGGCTGGTGCAAGCCATGCAAATGCACCGTCGTAGGCACGGGAAGCTGGTTGTCGAGCACCACCCGGATGGCCTCGCCCTCGTAGGCGACCAACGTGGGGCCGGGGGTGGAGCCGTTGTACCCCCAGAACCGGGCGGTCTTGATCGGAAAGTTGGCGATCTGCTGAGTGAACTCACTCGCGGTGAGGTCGAACTCGCGGGCGCCATCGCGCACCACGCCGAGGTCGGTGAACACCGACGGGGTAGTTGGGACCGTTGGAGACCTCGCGTCCTCCGGTCGGCGCCCTTAGCGGCGACGCCCGCACCGGCGAGCGCCACCACCACCGCGACCGCGCCGATGGCCAGCCCCTTCACGATCGGGCATCTACCCGGCCTGTAAACGCGATCGCCACCCCGGGAGCGTTCTCAGAAATCATCGAGTGGAGACTCCCCAACAACAAGAAATGCGCCGCCCGCCGCACAAAGGAGTGCAGGCTATGGAACAACAGCCTCACACCTTCGGTCA
>JALYYN010000037.1 GCA_030946525.1 Actinomycetota bacterium
CGACCCAGGACCTTGCTGACCGCCCAGACGATCACCGCGATGATGGCGATCACGCCGACCAGGGCGAGGAACAGGATCTTGCCGACCAGCGCCAGCACGACTGCAGCGACGAGCATTTCGGTACGCCCTTCCTGACGGGATCCGGCCCGGCCGGACGTGCAGGCCTCCTACCCCTTGTCCCGGCGGGGAGAAACAGGCGCTCGAGCCGTCGCGGGAATGGCTACCGCATCACCCCGGTGTGGCCCAGGGAGTACCGCCCGGGTTGAGGCCAGACGCACAGCCCGTGGGGCTTGTCGCCCACCGCCACCTTGGCGATGAGATGCCCGTCGGCAGTGGAGAGGGCGTAGACCGCCTTGTCGTAGCGGCCCGAGAGCCAGAGGACGGTCCCGTCCGGTGAGACCCCGCCCATGTCAGGGCTGCCCCCGCCGGGGATCATCCACGTGGTGGCTACCTGGCCGGTGGCGAAGTCGATGACGCTGACCGAGCCCGATCCGCGGTTGCTGACGTAGAGCATCCGGGCGTCCCGGCTCGGGTACAGCCCATGGGCGTCCGCCCCGGTCACGACGAACCCGGTCTTGGTGAAGGTGGCGGCGTCGATCACGAACACGCCCCCGAGGTTCTTGTCCGCCACGTAGAAGACCCGTCCCGCCGGATCCAGCTTGATGTCCTGGGGACTGGATCCCGGGAGGTCCAGGTAGCCCGTGACCTTCTTGCTGGCGAGGTCGACACGGACCAGACGGCCGGCGAACTCGCAGGTGGCGATCAGGTACGACCCGTCGGCCGAGAAGTCCACGTGGTCGACGCCGGCGCAGTCGACCGGGACCTGCTGGACCGTGGCGAAAGTGTGGGGATCGACGAAGTCCAGGCGCCTCTGGGCCTCGGCGACCACGATGGCCGACGTCCCGTCCGGCGTGAAGTAGAGGTTGTACGGGTCGGCCACCGGAATGGCGGGCCCCGACGGCTTGGAGGTGTGGGGGTCGATGGGCGTGAGGCTGTCGGCGAGGGTGTTGGCGGCGTAGAGGGTGCGAAGATCCCAGGCCGGCACCACGTGCTGGGGATCGAAGCCGGTGGTGTAGTGGTCGATCACCTGGAACGTGGCCGGATCGATCACCTCGACGTCGGATCCGGCGCTGTCGGGCACGTAGATCCGGTACGGCATCTTCGCGACGACCGGGCTCAGCATGTTGGCGCCGGCGGCGGCGTAGATGTTGGCGGGACCGGCCGGGGCCGCGACGGTGGTCGAGGTCGGCGCCGTGGACGGCGGCATGGCCGTCGTAGTGGTCGCCCGCGTGCCGGCCGCCGGCCGCAGCAGGGGCGTGCCGCCACGCGGCTGCAGCGTGACCCCGAGCCATACGAGCACGATGGCGGCGACGGCCACGGTCGCGACGGAACGGAGCCGGAAGGTGCGTATCACCGGCCCGTCACGGGAAGGCCGTGACGGAGGAGCCGAGTTGGTGGGCAGTGCGCGTCGCAGCTCCATTTCGTACGGCGAGGACCGGTAGACAGTAGGCCGCTTCCGGACCGGACTGAGGGCGCGGCGCCGCTAGTGACGATACGTCAGTAGACTGCCAGCAGCTTCTCGCCAGGGCCGAGGGTCACCGCGAGGCAGACCGAGCGCGACCAGGAGCGGCCGACGAGCAGGAGGGCATGGGCATGACGCGGACCGGCCCGCAACTCGCGATCGACACCTGCGCCCGGCGCCTTCACGGCATCGACGGCCTCGAAACGGGCGGCCTGGCGGACCGGGCGATCACCTGGCACGGACCGGCGCTCCTGGCGCCCGACCGCCCGGCCAGCGAAGCGTCCGTCCAGGCCCTCTCCGGCCTGATGCAGGTGCACGGCAGGGACCGGGCGACACCCCGGCGGCTCGGGATCGAGGTGGCGTCCGTCGCCGCCGGCCTCCTGGCCGCCCAGGGCGGCATCGCCGCCGCCATCGCCGGCCTGCGGGGCCAACCCGCTTCCGCCGGCCACACGTCGGTGTTGCAGGCGGGCCTGATCCTCCTGTCCCATTACTTCGTGGTCGCCACCGGGCTGGGCGACGCCGTGCCGGGTCCGCCGCTGCCGGCGCCGGGTCCGCCGTTCCGAAGCGCCGACGGCCGCTGGTTCGAGATCGAGACGCTCGATGCCGAGCCGTGGAAGGAGTTCTGGACGATCCTCGGTGCCGCCGACGCCGACCTGGGGCGGGGGTGGACCGTGTTCCGATGGCGCTACGAGCGGGCGACATGCTCGCTCCCCACCGGCCTCCACGACGCCGCCGCCAGGTATCCCCTCTCCGAGCTGCGCCGTTTCGCGGCCGCGGCCGAGGTCAGCCTCACGCCCCTGCGTGGGTACGCCGAGGTGATGGCCGAGCCCGGGCCGGGCGGGGACGTCCCGACCCTGCGCACACACGTCGGGCCGGTTGCCGAGCGGACCGGCGGCGCGGGGGCGGCGGCCGACACCTCGAGCCTCCCCCTGGCCGGGATCCGGGTGGTCGAGGCGACGAGCCGGATCCAGGGCCCGTTCGCCGGGATGCTGCTGCGCATGCTGGGGGCCGATGTGGTCAGGGTGCAGCCTCCCGAGGGCGACTACGGGCGGGCGGCCCTCTGCC
>JALYYN010000045.1 GCA_030946525.1 Actinomycetota bacterium
CCGAGCCAGCCGGTGATGTTACCGACCGCCCTGGTGGTGGCGGTGCTGTGGTCGTCAGGTTGCGCTTTGACGTTCATGGCCGACCTCGTACCCACGCCCGGTGCCGGACGAACGCCCCTCCGCCGGGTCGGGGATTTCCGATGCGGACGCCGGGGGTACAAGCTCCTCAACCCGTGTCGGGCGGGATCACCCTCGGCCCAGCAAAGGAGTCAGCGTGCCTATCGTTCCCGTTCTCGGTATCGTCGGTTGGCTCCTGGCTCTCCCGCTGATCGTGGTCATCCTGATCGTCGGGCTGATCGTCAAGATTCTGTAGGCAGCACTCCTCGGTATCGCTGCGTTGCGGTCGTCCCGATCGACCCCCAGCAACCGGAAGCCGCCCGATCGGCGGGACACCATCCACCTCGGAGTCGGGGTCCACAGAGACTCGATCTCAGCGGCGATCCTCAACCCGTGCTCCAGGCGTCCCGACGGGGAGAAGGTCCTCAACGACGAGGAAGTCGTCGGTGGCCCGCCTCCTCGGACGGCACGCCGGCGATGCAAGCGCATGGAAGCAGGTCCCCTTCCCCGACCCAGTACGGGAGAATGGGGCGTGGCCGCCGATGGTGCACTCCTCGACAGCGTCCGGAGTATGCGCCGCAAACTCACCGAGGACGGGGCTCGAGAGGCCCGCGCCGAAGGTGATTTCGATCGAGTGTCCCTGCCGGCCCGGGACGCTGATGTGCTCCGAGACCTCCTTTTCGCCGAGAGGGCTCGGTGCGTGATCGAGGTCGGGCTTGCATACGGAAGCTCGGCTCTGGCGATCGCAGAGGCCCTCGTGCGTGTGGGGCCCAGAGGTGCCACCCATCTGATCGTCGACGCATACCAGGACCGGTTCCACGACGCGGGATGGAGCGCGATCGTCTCCGCCGGGCTTACTGACGTCTGCTCCCTGCTGCGCGAACGCTCCCAGATTGCGCTGCCACGACTCGTGGCCGACGGCCTTGTCGCTGATGCCGCGTTCGTGGACGGCAGTCATATCTTTCACAATGTGTTCGTCGACCTGTTCTTTCTCCGGGAGGTCGTACGCCCAGGTGGCCTGGTAGTCCTCGATGACTGCAGCTGGCCGTCGGTGGCCACGGCCGTCAGGTACTTCGAGATGAACACCGGCTGGAAGATGGAGCCCATCGACCAGGACACCCGGCTGCGCGCCTACCGCCTGCCGAACCCAAGGCTCGAACCGAGCTTCGAGTGTTTCGAACCGTTTGGGCTCTCCAACCACATCGCGGGTTGAAGGGCGAGGGCGCCTCCGCCAGCGTCGTTGCGCACCAGTCCTTCCCTGAGCGTCGGCGCCGCGATCGCTTCGCTGGGCGTCTTCGGCGTGTCACCCCGCATGGCGGTGGAGAACCGGCCGGCGCCGCGCGTCGCCGCCCCGCCACCCGATGCGCCGCCGCCACTGGGTACATTTCGCTCATGTTTGACGACGGGGCTGCGGGGCGCTGCGACGCTGCCTCGCCAGTGGCAGGGGCGTGAACCGCAGCCTGGCCCGTTGGCCCCGGCGACGACGCACCACGGCGGGTGTGTTCGCCGCCGGTCTCCTCGTGGCGAGCGTTGCCTCGGTCGCCTTGCTACACGGGACACCGGCTCCTACTCCCGGCGTCGCACCGGCGCCCACCACGACACCGACGTCGGCGTGCGCGGTTGCGTCGCCGACCGGACAAATGCGCCTCAGCGTTGAGCAGGCGCAGAACGCAACGACCATCGCGGCGGTGGCCGAGCGTGACGGGCTTGCGGACCGGGCCGTCACGGTCGCCCTGGCCGCCGCCCTCCAGGAGTCGAAGCTGCGCAACGTCGCCTACGGCGATCTCGACTCGCTCGGGCTCTTCCAGCAACGTCCGTCGCAGGGCTGGGGCGCCCCCTCGCAGCTCCTGGTACCGAGCTATGCCGCCGGCGCCTTCTACGCCGCGCTGGCCAAGGTGCCGGGTTGGGAAGCCTTGCCGATCGCCGATGCTGCGCAGGCCGTCCAGCACAGCGCCGCCGGCGACGCCTACGCTCAGTGGGAGCATCAGGCGCAGGTGATCACCGATGCCCTCAGCGGGGTGACGCCCACCGCCTTCTCCTGCCGCTTCGTGCCTGCGCCGTCCATCGCCGAGGCCGGGGGGCTCGCCGGCGCGGTCAACGCCGAGCTCGGCCCGTCCGCACTGGGCAGTCCCCTTTCGGAGGCCCGGGGCTGGACCGTGGCCAGCTGGCTGATCGCCCACGGGCCTGCGTACGACATCTCCTCGGTGACCTTCATGGGCCAGATGTGGACGGCCGCATCCGGTGGGTGGCTTCCTCACCTCCCGGCCCTTGCCAGTGTGGAGGTCAACGGCATCTGACGGGTGCGGCAGGGGGCCGCAGGGCTCCGTCCGACAGCACCGGCCAGCCGACTTCGGTGATGGAGTCCGCGTCCGTGATGGGGATCACACATACGTGCCTCCCGGATGGTTCGCTCTGCTGGGCCGCAGGCGAGAACGACGGGCCATTCATGAAGCCGCCCGCCGAGGCACTGGCAAGGCCAAGCCGTCGCCACCCGCCCGGGAACGGCACCACTGCAGCGAGAGATAATGAGGAGAGGCGGCGGCGGCCCTTTCGTTCAGCGCGATGACGCCGAAGCACCCGCGGTCACCCAGAGGTCGGCTCGAAACGGATGGGCTCCCCTCGGTAGAGTCCGGCATGGCCGCTGACAAGCGCCGACGACCCCGGCCGGGAGGGCGCTGGCCCGCGGATATGCGTCCCTTGCCGTCGGCGAAGGGGGGCGGCGACATCGCTGCGCTCGAAGAGATCCAAAGACTCCTCGACGCCCCGCTGACCGACATGATGAACACGCCGGAGGAACGCGCCGAGGCGGAGGAGCTCACTCGCCAGGCCGCCGCCGCCCCGGCCCTGGGCCGCCTGCGCGAGGTTGTGGCCTTCGTCGGCAAGGGGCGTCCAGCCACGCAGGCCGGCAACCTGAAGGCCCCCGACGCAGCGGCGCTGTCCCGGCGGCTGGGAACCGGCGAACGGCTGCGAGAGGAGCTGCGATCGATGGAGGATGTGGCCGAGACGGCCCACGCCTTCCGCTGGGCTGCGGCGGCGGGATTCCTGGCCCGACGTGGCACCAGGATCGTGGCCGGTCCGGTTGCCCGCGACCTGGAGCACGATCCGCTGGCAGCCTGGATCAAGGCCACGGTCACCCTGCTCGAGGCCGGCGTGCTCGACGGCTTCCGCCAGGGTTGGCGCAAGTCCTACGTCGAGCTCCTCGACGCCGGTGCTGGCGGGCTGTTGGCGGCCATGGCCGAGGCCGGCGGTGCGGTTCCGGTCACCGAGATCGACGAGGGCGCCTGGGAGCAGGTGGCTGGCGCCTACGGCTACGAGCCCGACGACGCCACCGAGCGTTCCCACGTGGTCGGTCTGGTCCGAGCCATGATCGAACAGTTCTGCGACTGCGGCGTCGTGGTTCGACACCACGACGAGGTGGTCCTCACCGGCCTGGGCGACGCGCTGGCCGCCATGGTCGCCTTCAGCGCCGATGACGACGAGGACGACCTCGACCTAATCGACACCGACGCCGAGTCCCTGCTGGCGGTGTGTATGGAGATGGAGCCGTCCGAGGCCAGCGCCCACCTTCTCGCCTGGTGTTCCGGTCGTCCTGGCGACGAGGCTGCCGACGAGCTGTGTGAGGCGATACTCGATGACGACGACCCCGACTTCTGGGATCTGGGCTTCGAGGCGCTGGGCATGATCGATCGGGCCGCGGCCGAGCCCGCCGTGCGCCGGCTGCGATCGCGTCCCGGCCTACGCCCGCGGGCCACGGCCTGGCTGCGCAACCACGACCCCGCGCCGAGCCCGCCGCCGATGCTCGGGTAGGCCGAACCTCGGGCCCACCTGGGCGTGGACCCGCGGCCGCGTCGTCGTGGCTCAGCTGTCGGGGGCACCCTCGAGATAGGCCAGGCCCACGGCCACGGAGTGCTCGCAGAACGGCACCGCCTTTGCTTGGGGGCAATCGCATTCGCCGGCCAGGCGGCCGACGCGATGGTGGACCATGGCCAGGTACGCCCGACCGTCGGTGACGGTGGCGCACAAGCTGTATTCGTCTTCGTACTCGTCTTCGACTCTGTCGAGAAGGCTGCGCCCCCGTTCGAAGCGGGCTGGTCCCGCCAGCCTCTCCAGGTCCGCCTCGCTGAAGAGCCTCGCATGCCGCCTCACCACGCTGAATGACCGCTCGGATGTGACGTCTGCGGGTCTTCCATCTGCCGCTCCGTGGCCAGGAAGCGCAAGGTCGCCGATGACGCTCCGGTTCCCACCGTTGCCGGAACGACAGACCCGACAAGGGCAGGCGTCGGGATGCTGCTCCCGGATGAGCAAACCTCCGCACGACGAGAACCCGCAGGCCTCAGCGTAGGGCCATCACCGCCGAAGAACCCGCCAAGGGCCATCACCGCCGAAGAACCCGCCAAGGGCCGGGCCGTCGTCGCCCCCGGCCAACAGCCGCCAAGGATGCCAGACCATGGCCGCCGAGTCTCCCTGCCGTTCGTCGGCCATGGCATCACCCTATTGCTGGATTGCCCCGCTGCGCCCGGCCACCGGTGTCGCTGCTCGCGATCGGGTCCACCACCGCCGGCCTGCGACGGAGTACAACGACGCTATGGATGACCAGGAGCGACGGGCGCGGGTTCGAGCGTTGCGGGCCGAGGGATGTACGCCCAAGCAGGTGGCCAGGGCCCTCGGAGTCGCACCGGCCGAAGCGGCCCGGCTGGTGCGCCACGTCGCCCGGTTAGACGCCTTCGGGGCTCCGGAGCCGCCAGTGGTCGGGTGCTGGGTGAGCCCGGGCTGGAGAGAAGGACTCGAAGCACCGGCGGACTGGCCGGACACCGATGTCGGCGACGGGATCGTCAGCGTGCTCGTGGCAACATCGGCGCGGAAAGGTCTCGGTTACCGGGTATCTGGTCGACGTCTACTGCCTGGGCGTCAAAGACGTCCTCGGGCCGAAGGTGATGGACGACAGCGACCTTCGCGCCTACGTGCGAACATATTTCCTCGTCTATGAGGCGCCCCCGCTCGCCGCCTCGATCGAGATGGCACGTGAGCTGGTGTGGGGTGCCGTCGCGTATGCCCGGGATCTGGGCTTCGAGCCGCACCCCGACTTCGAACAGGCCGCCGGCCAGCTCGGCGCCTGGGAGCCGACCGGCGAGGTCCGCTTCGGTCGTGACGGCCAGCCGTACTTCGTCCAGGGCGTCAGGGACAACGCGACGCGCATCCTGGCCACCCTGGAGCGCTCCGTCGGAGAGGGAAACTTCCACTATCTCGTCGCCGTATAGCTGGCGCCGCCCGGCGGTCACCCGACGGCGGGTGTAGGCGCAGTGTCCGCGCCCCGCCAAATGCCTTCGCGGTATCGCCGCTTGAGTTCTGCACCGAGGCCACGGCGCTTGGGCAAACGCGTGCGGGCGGCGACCGCCCGGTAACGGCATCACCTATCTCGCCCGATAATGCGCCGGGCGGCGACGAACGCGCGTTTCCGGATGGACTGCCTCGGCGAAGGTAGCGCAGCATCCGGCATT
>JALYYN010000050.1 GCA_030946525.1 Actinomycetota bacterium
ACGCCGCGTTCAACCCGTCGATGATCGGCCCGTCGGGTATGCGGGTCAGTGCCGACGGCTCCTGGGGCGACTGTCCGTGCTTCGCCGACAGGATGATCGCCGTGCTGTCGGTCAGGTGCTGTGCGGCGAGGCCGTCGACGAACGCGCCCACCTGGCGGTCGACGAAGTCCAGCGCGCCGGCCAGCAGCCGGCCCGGTGTGGTCCCATCGGCGAGGTACCCCCCGGCGAGACCGTCCGAGCTCGGCAGCTTCTGCGCAGTGGAGACGCTCTGGAAGTTCATCCCGAAAATGCCCGGTGTGCCCACCCTGGTGGTGCCGCTGTGGTCGAAGCCCTGGATCTCGTGGAGGACCGCGGCCACCTTGTAGCCGTCGTACTGCTGGGTCAGGGAGTTCATCTTGGTCCAGTCGACGGGCGACCCCTCGGTCGGCGCGTCACTGTTGATCTCGGGCGTGAACAAATCCTGTACGCCCGTGCCCGACGGGCCGTTGAGGATCTCATACGCGGGGTGCTTGTCCGACCACGCCGTCCCGAGGCCGGCGGCACGGGCGACTTCGAAGACGGTGTTCACCTTGAGGTAGGAGTGCGGGTACACCGGCTGGCAGCTCACCGGGTCGACGGGGAGCTGCGAGGCGTCGATCACCGACCGCGGGTTGGCCGTCATGCCGAGGATGCTGCCGGGCAGGCCCGGCAGGCCCTGGCCGGCATCGAGGGCGTGGGGGTCCTTGTCCGCCTGCTCGAAGTAGGTGACCTCGGCCCCGGGCGTGGCGCCGGCGGCGCACGCTGCCGGCGTCGTGCCGGCAGGGAGGAGGTCGCGGTTGAAGGAGTCGTCGTAGAAGACCCCGGTGGTCGACGGGTTGCCGCCTGTCACCTGCGCGACCATGCCCGGGAAGGAGTCGGACGGCACCGGGGTCTGGGCGCGGGTGAACTCCACACCGTTGGACACCAGCCTGGCCAGCGCCGAGCCCGGATGGCGGCCGATGTACCAGACGAGGTCCGACTGGTGCATCCCGTCGACCGAGATCAGCAGGACGTGCCGGGCCGCGGGCGGGCGGGCGCCGAGGGCGGCCGCGGTGCCGCTGCCGGTCAACGCGGTGCTGGCCAGTGCAAGGGCCCCGACGGAACCGACCAGCGGGATGGGCAGACGCATATTCCTCCTTGACCAGTCGCGGACAGCCTGGTCATCCTCGAACCCCGAGATGACGCCCAGGTAAAAGCCCGGTGGAGGAGAGACGAACACTGGCCGTCGAGGGGATGACGGCCGGCCGAGTCCCGGCGGGGACGGGGGTCCTACACCGCCCGCCTCGACCCTGCGGCTGGCGCCCCTATGCGAAGCGGACGACGCTCGCCACGCCGACGATCAGGCAGTAGATGGCGAACGGCGTGAGGGTCCGGGTCTGGAAGAACCGCACCAGGAAGCTGACGGAGAGGTAGGCGGCGGCACCGGCGCAGATGGCTCC
The DNA here is from genome assembly GCA_030946525.1 of Actinomycetota bacterium. Classification (GTDB taxonomy): domain Bacteria; phylum Actinomycetota; class Acidimicrobiia; order Acidimicrobiales; family AC-14; genus CADCTB01. The sequence goes on from JALYYN010000050.1 coordinate 1,458, forward strand.
GACGACGGCCTGGGACCGGATGCCGTCGCCCAGGTGCCCGAAGAGGTCCGGCACCTTGTATACACCGGCGGCGAAGATGATTGGGGTCGCCAGCAGGAAGCTGAACCGGGCCGCGTCCTCATGGTCGAGCCCCCGCGCCAGTCCGGCGACCATGGTGATCCCGGAGCGGCTCACCCCCGCGAACAGCGACCCGGCCTGGGCGACGCCGATCGCTCCCGCCTCCTTGAAGTCAAGGGTGTCGAGGCGTCGGCCGTGCTCGGTCGGGCTGTCGGCGCCCTCCGCCGGCGCCGCCAGGCTCCGTACCGCGGCCCGTCGGCGGTACCGCTCTCCGGCAAGGAGGATGAAGCCGTTGACGGTGAGGAAGACGGCGGCCGCCAGCGGCTTGGCGAAGAGCGTTCTCAGGCTGTGCTCGAAGGCCAGGCCGAGGACGCCGGTAGGCACGGAGGCGACCACGAGCAGCCACGCCATCCGCTCGTCAGCCGTCTCGATGCGCCGGGTGCGCAGTGTGGCGAAGAAGCCGCCGATGATGCGTACCCAGTCCCGCCGGAAGTAGACGAGCAGGGCGATCGCCGTGGCTACATGGAGGGCGACCACGAAGGCCAGGTAGAAGGACTCCTGAGCCGACTGCGCCTTGACCAGGTTGTCCCATCCGAGCCAGGCCGGCAGCAGCACCGAGTGCCCGAGGCTGGAGATGGGGAACAGCTCGGTGACGCCCTGGAGCAGGCCGATGACCACGGCCTGGAAGTACGAGATCATGCCCGGGTCCCGTCGGTCAACGGTGGCCCTGCTTCACGACGGGCGGGACGCACCGGCGTCGGGTCGTCCACTGAGCATCCAGCCGGCGATGACGGCGAGCACGGCGAGGCCCAGCATGGCGATCCCATGCTTGGTGTGGTGCCTCGTCAGGCCCGCCTGGTGTCCCGGGAGGAACCCTGGAAGGTCCTGGGCCGCGCTGGTGAAGTAGACCACTGCCAGCGCGACGAAGACCAGGGCGACGACGCCACAGCCGACGAGGGTCAGTTTCTTGTTGCTCATCGCCGGGAGGTTACCTGCGCCCGCGACCCGCCGACCATCTCGCCGCAACGGGTGCAACGAGCCCGTCGACGACGAGGGCGGTTTGTTGTCCGGACCGTAAGCCGGGGTGCACCGACCGTCCATTTCTCGTTCACTTCTCCTCCGTACCGTCCCCGGCCATGCGCATCTCACGGCTGGTGGCCGCCACGGCAACGATCGGTACGCTCGCAGTCTCGGCACCGTCCGTGGGGGCCGCCCCCGCGTCCGGGCTCTCTTCGATCAACCACATCGTGGTCATCTACGAGGAGAACCACAGCTTCGACAACCTCTACGGCCTCTGGGGCAGCGTGAACGGCCAACGGGTCCTCGGTCAGGCGGCCGCGCCGGGCGCGACCACGGCCCAGTTGGCCCAGGACGGCACGCCGCTGGCCTGCCTCTACCAGAACGACGTCAACCTGCGCTCCCCGTCGCCACTGCCGACGACGTGCACCGACGCCGCCCATCCCGCCAAGCAGGGCAGCCCGGCGACGGCCCAGCCCGTGCAGAGCCACTTCGGCAACGGCCCCTTCAAGATCGACGACTACATCGCGCCGACCGACACGACCTGCCCGGCACCCGGGGTCTTCGCCGCCAACGGCGTCCTGAAGGGAGCCGGACTTCCCGGAGGTTGCACGGAGGACCTCGTGCACCGGTTCTACCAGGAGCAGTACCAGATCGACGGTGGTCGCCAGGACCGTTACGTCCAGGGGAGCGACGCCGCCGGCCTGTCCATGGGCTACTACGACACCACTGCCCTTCCCATCTACAGGTACCTCACCGGCCCCGACGCTCCGCGGTACGTGCTGGCCGATCAGTTCTTCCAAGGCGGCTTCGGCGGCTCGTTCCTCAACCACCAGGTTCTCGTGTCCGGCCAGGCCCCGGTCTGGGAGGGCGGCGCCGATCGCAGCGGATCGACATCGTCCTGTGGCACCGAGACGGTGGCCGGCACCTCCTGCGACCTCCACTCGGTCGTCGACGCCAACGGCTTCCCGAACTCCTACCCGTACTACACGCCTGTCGGCGGGGTGGTGAAGGACCAGGCCCTCACTGAGGCCGCCGGCCCGACTGGGACGTGCGCCCCCACCTACGCCGGCGCAGCCCCGGCGCCGGCGGGCACGCTGTGCGGGGATTACGCGGTCAACACCATCCAGCCCTTCACCCAGCCCTACGCTCCTGGAACGGCGCTCAGCCGTCGCCTCCCCCTGCTCCACAACGACAATATCGGCGACGAGATGTCCGCCACGGGCCTCTCGTGGGCGTGGTACTCGGGCGGTTGGGACAACGCCAGCGGCAACACCACCGGCACGGGCTGGACGAACGGCCCGGGCCCGACCTGCGCGGGGCCGACCGCCTCCAGGGCGGTGTACCCGTACTGTCCCGACCCCCTCTTCCAGTTCCACCACCAGCCCCTCTCGTACTACGCCAACTACGCAGCCGGGACGCCGGGGCGGGCCGCCCACCTGCGCGACGAGTCCGACTTCGTGGCCGCGGCATCTGGTGGCCACCTCCCGGCGGTCAGCTTCGTCAAGCCCGTCGGCGAGGAGAACGAGCACCCCGGTTACACGGGCGAGCAGCAGGGTTCCAGCCACCTGGTCGACCTGATCAGGACGATCGAGAACGGCCCCCAGGCCTCGGACACCATGATCGTCGTGACCTACGACGAGTTCGGCGGCGCCTGGGACCACGTGCCCCCCGCCGGCACCCCGGCGAACCCGGGCCCCCACGACGCCTTCGGGCCCGGCACGCGCGTGCCCGCCGTCGTGATCTCGAAGGCCCTGCCCCTCTCCGGCGTCGACCACACCCCCCACGACACCGTGTCGATCCTGTCGAGCATCGAGCACCGCTTCGGCGTGTCGCCGGTGCGGCAGGCCGGAGGCGCCCCCGGCCGGGACGTCGCCGTCTACGACCTGTCGAGCGCCTGGACGGTGGCGCAGTCCAACGCGGCATGCCCAGTCATCGAGTCGACGTTGCGGAGCCCGGCGGGCACAAACCCGATCGCCCGCCGGTCGCTCGATCCGCTGGCCGCCACCTATGGATGCACCCCGGTCGGCTATCCGGCGACGCCCTGACACAGCAGCGCACCTCGACGCCCGTCCCGTATCCTGGCCCACCATGAACGAGCGGCCGCAGGCCGGTTCGAGCCCGCGGCCCGAGCCCCACCCGGTCAGGCTCGACGCGCCGGCGCCTCGAACTTGTACCCGAGACCGCGGATGGTCACGATCGAGATCGGAACTGCCGGGTCATTTTCAACCTTGGCCCGCAGCCGCTTGATGTGGACGTCCAGGGTCTTGGTGTCCCCGACGTAACCGGGACCCCACACCCTGTCGATCAAGGTGTCCCGGGTGAGCACCCGACCTGCGTTGCCGAGGAGCGTCTCGAGCAGTTCGAACTCCTTCAGCGGGAGCTTGACCGGTCGGTTACGGACGAAGACCTCGTGGCGCTCGGCGTCCAGACGCACGTCGCCGACCTCCACGACCGGCACGCCGGCGGAGGGCTCGGGGGTCGGGACCCGCCGCAGCGCGGCCCGTATCCGAGCCACGAGCTCACGCATGCGATACGGCTTCGAGACGTAGTCGTCGGCGCCGACCTCGAGGCCAACGACGGTATCGATCTCCGAGGCCCTCGCCGACACCATGATGATGGGCACGGCGGACTGCGCCCGGATCTGTCGGCACACCTCGATCCCGGACAAGGCGGGGAGCATCACGTCGAGGAGGACCAGATCCGGGTGGACAGCGTCGAACCGGTCGAGCGCCTCGATCCCATCACGGGCGACGTGCACGAGGAATCCCTCACGCTTGAGTCCGATGGTGAGGGCCTCGGCGAAGGAATCCTCGTCCTCGACGACGAGGACGCTCCGCACCGGATCCCGACCGTTCCCTGCCATGGCTCCCGTCAGCCCGCCACGACGGCGCGGGACGCGGTCTTGCCGGTCAACATGTAGACGACCCGATCTCCGACCGCCACCGCGTGGTCGGCGATGCGATCGATGTGGCGTCCGGCGAGGAGGGCGTGCATCACCAGGCTGTTGACGGCCGGACCCTCCTGCGCCAGCAGATGGGCCGTCAGCCGGCCGTAGCCGTCGTCGAGGGCGTTGTCGTGCCGCACCAGCGCCCTCGCCACCTCCAGATCCTTCCGCCACCACGCCCGCCTCGCTTCGGCGACCAGCGAGAGCGCCTCGTCGACCATCTCCCGGAGGATGGCCATCGTGCCCGGCTCGCGCGCCCAGTCCTCGGACGCCAACCTGGCCACCCACACCGCGAGGCCGCCGGTGCGCTCCCAGTCCGCCATCACCCGTAGCGCCGACACCAGGAAGCGCAGGTCGGCGGCGACCGGCGCCTGGCGGGCGATCAGGTGGTAGGCCTCCTGCTCGAGCGTCACGAACAGCTCGTCGATGTCGGCATCGCCCATGACCACCACCTCGGCGCGAACCTGGTCGGAATCGAGGAGCGCGGCTGCGGCGCCCCGCACCGCATCCTCCGCCAGGGAGCCCAGCCAGTCGACGTTGGCCCGCAGGGCCCCGATTGCTTCTTGAAAGCTGATGCGGGTGGTCATCCGAAACGCCCGGTGATGTAGGCCTCGGTGCGTTCGTCCTCGGGTGTGGTGAAGATCTTCGACGTCGGCCCGACCTCCACCAGTCGCCCCGGCTCGCCGGTGGCCTCCAGGTTGAAGAAGGCCGTCGTGTCGCTCACGCGGGCCGCCTGCTGCATGTTGTGGGTCACGATGACGATCGTGTACCGGTCTTTCAGCTCATTGATGAGGTCCTCGATCTTGAGGGTGGACACCGGATCGAGCGCCGAGCACGGCTCGTCCATGAGCAACACGGCCGGCTCGACTGCGATCGCCCGGGCGATGCACAGCCGTTGCTGCTGGCCGCCGGACAAGCTCATCCCCGGTCGGTGGAGGCGATCCTTCACCTCCTCCCACAGCCCGGCGCCGCGCAACGCCCGCTCGACGGTCTCCGCGGTCTCCGACTTGGTGCCCCTTCCGTTGAGCCGGAGCCCGGCGGCAACGTTCTGGGCGATGGACATGGCGGGAAAGGGGTTGGGTCGCTGGAAGACCATTCCGATGGACTGCCGCACCGAGACCGGGTCGACGGCGCGCTCGTAGATGTCCTCCCCGTCGAGCAGGACCTCGCCCTCGATCCACGCCCCGTCGATCACCTCGTGCATCCGGTTCAGCGTGCGGATGAAGGTCGACTTCCCGCAGCCCGAGGGCCCGATGAGGGCGGTGACGTGCTTGGGCTCGATCGGCAGGCTGACCTCGGCCACCGCTCTGCTCTTGCCGTACCAGGCGGTGAGGTTGCGCACGTCCAGGCGTTTCATGTCGATATCCTCGCTCCTAGACAAGCCGGTTCCGGCGGGTGACCAGGCGGGCGGCGACGGTGAGGAGCAGCACCACGACGATGAGGGTCAGGGCACCGGCCCACGCCCTGTTGATGGCCGTGGTGAACGCCGAGCCGGCCTGGCTGAACACGTACAAAGGCAGCGACGACTGCGGCCCGTGGAACGGGTCGGTGTGGATCGAGTCGAACCCGAAGGCCGTGAGCAGCAGTGGCGCCGTCTCCCCCGTCACCCTGGCGATGGCCAGCATCACGCCGGTGGTGATGCCCGCCGACGCCGTCGGAAGCACGACCCGCAGGATCGTCCGCCAGCGGGGCACGCCCAGGGCATAGGAGGCCTCGCGCAACGAGGCGGGCACCAGCTTGATCATCTCCTCCGCGGAGCGCACGACGATCGGCAGCATGATGATCGACAGGGCGATCGACGCAGCCAGCCCGGAGAAGCCGCGGTGCAGGGCCAGGACCCAGAAGGCGAACACGAACAGCCCGGCGACGACGGACGGGATGCCGACCATCATGTCGACCAGGACACGTACCGCACCGGCCACCCAGCCCTTCCCGTACTCGGTCAGGTACACGGCGACGAGGAGCCCGGTCGGCACTGAGATGAGGGTCGCCAACAGGACCTGTTCGAGGGTGCCGATGATCGCGTGGTACGCCCCTCCCGTCGTGTCACGGGGACCGACGCCGGCCATGGAATGGGTGAAGAACCCGGGGCTCATGGCCTTGAGACCGCGGGCGGCGGTGTAGACCAGCACCGCACCGAGGCTGATGAGGCAGACCGCCACCGCCGTCACCATGAGGACGCTGACGAGGCGGTCGACCACGGACCGGCGGCCCTCGGCCCGGGCGGCGGCGACCAGGTACGCCCCCACCGCGAGGACGTAGCCGACGACCACGAAATCGGCGCGGCCCTGCATCGGCGTGACCAGGAAGAGGAACGCGGCGAACACCAGACCACCGCCCGTGGCCGCGAGCGCGGCGGATCGTCCGAGCCGGTTCCCACGCAGCAGGGTGCTCGAATCGGTCACGTGAGGCCGGTGGCCGCTCGGCCGGTGCGACGGACCACGCTGCGAGCGGCGGCCGTCGCCACGAGGGTGATCAGGAAGAGCACCAGCCCGCTGGCGATGAGAGCGGGCCGGCCGACGACCCCGGCCTCGCCGAACTTGGTGGCGATGTTGGCGGCGACGGTATTGCCGCCCGGGACCAGGATGTGGAGGTTGATGTCGAACGTGACGGCCAGCACCAGCGCGACGGCGATGGTCTCGCCGAGGGCGCGGCCGAGGCCGAGGATCACCGCGCCGAGTATGCCGCTGCGACTGGCGGGGAGCACGGACAAGCGGATCGTCTCCCAACGGGTCGCGCCGAGAGCCAGGGCCGCCTCGCGCATCTCCCGGGGCACCTGGCGGAACACCTCACGGGTGACCGCGGCGACGATGGGGAGCACCATGAGGGCGAGGACGACCGAGGCGGCGAAGATGGACCGACCGTAGAGGTGCTGGGAGTTGCGCAGGATCGGGATGAAGCCCAGATGTTCGCCCATCCACCGCTGGAGGCCGACCATACGGGGCACGAGAAAGTAGAGCCCCCACAGGCCGTAGACCACGCTGGGCACCGCGGCCAGCACGTCGACGAGGTACCCGATCCAACGGCCCACCGCGGGGCGGGCGTACTCGGTGACGTAGAGCGCGGAGCCGAGCGCCACGGGTACGGCGATGACCAGCGCCAGCACACTCGACACCAGCGTGCCCCACACCAGCGCAGCCACGCCGAAGCGGGGCTTGGGGGCGTCGGGGAACCACTGGCGTTCGGTGAAGAAGCGGCTCCCTGCGATCCGCAGCGCCGGCCACGCCCGGCCGGCGAGGAAGACCATCATGATGACGAGAAGGAGGAGCACGGCGACGCTGACCCCCCTGCTCAGCCCGGCGAACACCCGATCCCCGCGCTGGATGGTCGATCCCTGGGAGCGCCCGGCGCTCTTCTTGTCACCGGGCAGCGGCTTCTCGATGGTCTGCACCCGTCGCCCCGATGACTCTGTGCGGCAGGGGCTACGCCCCTACCACCCCGCGAGCCTGGGTGAGGATCGACGCGGGCATCGGGGCGTAGTCCAGCGATTCGGCCAGCTTCTGGCCGTCACTCAGCACCCAGGTCGCAAAATGCTTCACCGCAGCATCCTTGGTCGCATCGCCGCTCGCCTTGTAGAACATGAGATAGGTCGTGGTGCTGATGCCGTAGGCCGCAGGGTCGTCGGGCAGGTAGTTCAGCTTGAGCGTGAGGTCCGGGTTGACGGTCGCCCCGGTCAGGGCGGCGCTCACTGCGGCACTGGTGGGAGCAACGTACTGCCCGGCCTTGTTCTTGATCATCGCCGTGCCGAGTCCGGCCTGCTTCGGGTAACTCACCTCCGAGTAGCCGATGGCGCCCTCCGACTGCTTGACCGCGGCAGTGACACCGTCAGACCCCTTGGATCCGGTCCCCGGCGTTCCCGCGGGCCAGTCCTTGCTGGACGGACCATAGGTCCAGACGTCGGGGGCGGTGGCCCGCAGGTAGTCGGTGAAGACCTGCGTCGTCCCCGAGGAGTCGGATCGGAAGGCGACCTGGATCCCGGTGGAAGGGAGCGTCGTTCCGGCATTGTCGGCCTTGATGGCGGCATCATCCCACTTGGTGATCTTGCCGGCGAAAATGGCGGCGACGGTGGCCGGCGAGAGCTTCAGCGTCTTGACGCTCGGAAGGTTGTACTCGACCGCCACGCCACCGGCGATCCAGGGGATCTGGACCACCGCTCCCGCCCCACCCGTTGCCGTCGCCTGGTCGGCGCTCAGAGGGGCGTCGGACCCTGCGAAGTCGACGGTCTTCGACGTCAGCTGTTGGATGCCCGCGCCGGAGCCGACGCCGGTGTAGTTCACCGTGACGCCCGGCGCCACGGTCTTGTACTGCTTGACCCATTCCTGGGCGATGGTGGCCACGAACGTTGACCCGGCGCCCGAGAGGGTGGCCTTGTCACCTGCTCCGGCGAAGACGGTGGTCGTCGCCCCCGGCGTCGTCGATGTCGGCGACGCCGTGGTCGTGTTGTTGTCACTGCCACAGGCTCCGGCCACCAGGGCCACGGCGACAGCCGCGGCGCAGGCGAGCGGCATGGGTCGCTTCACACGTCCTCCTCGGAAAACACGGTTCATGGGGGCGAACGTAATGACGGAAGGCGGCGGCAGCCTGGCCGGAACATGAACGCAGGGCAAACGACCGGCAAAGCGTCAGTGAACTGGCTCGGGTCCGTTGTCGGGCGCCGCCGGCAGCCGCAGGACGAAGGTCGAGCCGGCGCCCTCCTCGGAGTCGACGGTCACCTCGCCGCCGTGGTTGTCCGCCACATGGCGCACGATCGACAGGCCGAGTCCCGTGCCACCGGTGTCGCGGCTGCGGGCCTGGTCCACCCGGTAGAAGCGCTCG
>JALYYN010000051.1 GCA_030946525.1 Actinomycetota bacterium
CGCCCCCGCCCGGTCGCCCCGCCGGCGTCCTCCCCGGGGAGGTCGAGATCCCGGCCGGGCCGTTCGTGATGGGCACCGACGACGACGCATGGGCCTACGACAACGAGCGGCCCGCCCACCTCGTCGACCTCCCCGCGTTCCGGATCGACACGGTGCCGGTGACCAACGCGGCCTACCTGGGCTTCATCGCCGACGGCGGCTACGACGAGCCCCGCTGGTGGGGCGACGAGGGGTGGGCGTGGCGGCAGACGGAGAACCTGCGCCACCCGGGGTTCTGGCGGCCGGAGGGCGATGGGAGCTGGTCCCGGAACCGGTTCGGCTGGCAGGAGGATCTGCCCCTCGACGAGCCCGTGCAGCACGTGTGCTGGCACGAGGCCGACGCCTTCGCCCGCTGGGCCGGCAAGCGCCTGCCTACCGAGGCAGAGTGGGAGAAGGCGGCGTCGTGGGCGCCCGCCGGCGCCCCGTCGACCTCCGCGCCGCCCGACGGCCTGTCGAGCTCATCGGCGGCGGCGGTCAAGCGCCGCTGGCCGTGGGGTGATGCCGAGCCCGATGCGGCGCGGGCCAATCTCGGCGGCCACCGGTTCCGGCCGGCGCCGGCCGGCGCATACCCGGACGGCGCCAGCGCCTACGGGTGCCGCCAGATGATCGGCGACGTCTGGGAGTGGACCTCCTCGGACTTCGGGCCCTACCCCGGCTTCGCCACCTTCCCGTACCGCGAGTATTCCGAGGTGTTCTTCGGGTCCGGCTACAAGGTGCTGCGGGGCGGGTCGTGGGCCACCTCGCCCGCCGCGGTGCGCACCACCTTCCGCAACTGGGACCACCCGATCCGGCGGCAGATCTTCGCCGGCTTCCGCTGCGCCCGGGACGCCTGAGGGTGACCGACGCCCGGGTGACGGTCGACGTGCACCTCGGTCCCGACGAGCTGCGGGCCGCGCTGCGAGCCGATGTCGCCGCCGGGCTGACGTCGACCCCCAAGGAGCTGCCGCCCAAGTGGTTCTACGACGAGCGGGGCTCGAACCTGTTCGACGAGATCACCCGGCTGCCGGAGTACTACCCCACCCGCTGTGAGCGGGCCATCCTGGAGGAGCGGGCGGGCGACGTCGCCCGGCTGTCGGGCGCCGACACCCTGATCGAGCTCGGCTCGGGCACCTCGGAGAAGACCGGCCTGCTGCTCGACGCCCTGGCCGGCGAGGGGCGCCTGCGCCACATCGTGGCCTTCGACGTGAGCGAGGCCACCCTGCGCCAAGCGGCGGCCACCCTGGCCCGGGAGTACCCCGAGGCGGCCGTGCGCGCCGTCGTCGGCGACTTCGAACGCCACCTTTCGACCCTGCCGCGGGGCGGCCGCCGGCTGGTGGCCTTCCTCGGCGGCACCATCGGCAACCTGGCGCCCAAGCAGCGGGCGCAGTTCCTGTCGGAGGTGGCGGGCGCCCTCGACCCCGGCGACAGCCTGCTGCTGGGCACCGACCTGGTCAAGGACGTCGGCCGCCTGGAGGCCGCCTACGACGACGCCGGCGGGGTGACGGCCGACTTCAACCGCAACGTCCTGCGAGTCGTGAACCGGGAGCTCGACGCCGACTTCCTCCCCGAGCGGTTCGACCACGTCGCCCGCTTCGACCCCGACGAGGAGTGGATCGAGATGTGGCTGCGGTCGCCTGAGCCCCAGCGGGTCCGGGTGGGCGGGCTGGACCTGACCGTGGCGTACGAGGCGGGCGAGGCGATGCGCACCGAGATCAGCGCCAAGTTCCGCCGGGCCGGCGTGGAGGCCGAGCTGGGCGACGCCGACCTCGCCCTGGCCCGGTGGTGGACAGACTCCGGCCGCGACTTCGCCGTCTCGCTCTCCTTCAAGGAATAGCCCCGGGGAAAAGGAAGAAGCGGCGCCGGAGCGCCGCTTCTTTCCTTGTTCAGTTGGGTTCCGCCTACCAGGGGCGCTGCGACAGCCAGCGCCGGGGCGACAGGTTGGCGATCCGGCGACCGGCCGACGGGCCGGACTCCTTTGCCCCCGACCGGGGCCCGGACATCTCGACGAAGGCGTCGAGGGCGGTGGCGTCGAGCCGGCTGGACGCGGCGACCGGGGCCACCCGGACGGCACGGGGCTGGCCGGTCAGCAGGGGACGAAGCGCCGCCGGGGCGAAACGCAGCCGGCTGGTCGGGTCGGGCAGGCCCTGGGAACCGAAGAACATGAGCATGCCGAGCACGGTGAGGGCGAGGGCCATCAGGGCGTAGGGCTGCATCACCGCACCGGTGCGGGCCAGCGTGCCGGAGGCGATGCCGCCCGCTCCGCCTGCGCCGCCGGCGCCACATGCTG
>JALYYN010000057.1 GCA_030946525.1 Actinomycetota bacterium
ACGACGTGCGCAACCTCACCTCCGAGTCGCTGGCCGCGGCCATCGGGATGGTGACCCAGGACGCCCACATGTTCCACGACACCATCGCCGCCAACCTCCGCTATGCCAAGCCCGACGCCACCGACGCGGAACTGATCGACGTGTGCCGGGCGGCCCGCATCCACGACCTGATCGCCGGGCTCCCCGAGGGCTACGACACCCTGGTCGGCGAACGGGGATACCGGCTGTCAGGCGGTGAGAAGCAGCGGCTGGCCCTGGCCCGGGTGCTGCTCAAGAGCCCGGCCATCGTCATCCTCGACGAGGCCACCGCCCACCTCGACTCCGAGACCGAGGTCCTGATCCAGCAGGCCCTGGCCGAGGCCCTGGCCGGCCGGACGTCGCTGGTGATCGCCCACCGCCTGTCGACCATTCACGCCGCCGACCAGATCCTGGTGGTCGACGAGGGCCGCATCGTCGAGCGCGGCACCCACGAGGAGCTGGTCGGCAGCGGTGGGCTCTACAGCGAGCTCTACTTCACCCAGTACTCCCGGAGCCTCCCCGGCGAGGTCGTGCGCCCGGCGCCGGCCGGCGGGGAGACGCCGACCGCGGCGGTCATCGACACCGGGCGCCGGCGGCGAGGCGTCGGCGAGTAGGCGTCGGGCCGGCCGGCGCTACCGGGGGCGGACCCGGTAGATCTGGCCGTTGGTGTCGGCCCAGGCCAGGACGGGGGCGCTGTAGGCCCGGTGGATCCCGCCCGAGCTGTCGCTGTTGGTCCCGATCCCCTTGGTGGCAGGCGCCGTCCTGCCCGTCGCCAGGTCGACGAAGAGGACCTGATCCGACAGGTTGCCGCTGTTGGCGGAGCTGACGAGGAGGACAGTGTCGTTGTCGATCAGGGTCACGCCGGCCGGGGCGCCGAGGTGCAGCCCGCTGAGCACCGTGGTGACCGATCCGCCGCTCACCTTGTAGACCACGCCCTGGCCGGGGGTGGGGCCCCGGTCACTGACGTAGGCCACGCCCTGGGCGCTCACCACCACCGAGTCGAGCGAGGCGAACGGCGGGCCTTCGGCGACGATCGTGACCGCGCCGCCGGCCGCCGGCACCTGGAACACCCCGGCCGCCCCGCTGGCCGGGTCGGTCCCCGTGAAGTAGACGATGTCCCCACTGTCCCGGTGGACGACATCGAGCCCCCGCGGCGCCCGTCCTTCCGTGCCGCCGAGCACGGTCATCGCCGCCACCGAGCCCGAGGTCGGCGCGGTCAGGATGCCTCCGGGGGTGTCGGCGGAGCCGGCCCGGGAGTCGGCGGTGAAGATGCGGCTGCCGTCGGTGGCGACGGCGATCCCCGAGGGCCTGACCAGCGGGGCGCCCGTCGCCACTTCGGCCACCGGGCCGCCGGGGGTCGACGCGCTGAAGACGCCCGGCCCGTCGGCCGCCGTGGCCGTGAAGTAGATGGTGGACCCGTCGGGTGACGGCGCGGCATCGAGCGGGTGTTGGAACAGGTCGGCGCGGGCGACCACGTCGACGGTGTCGATCGAGTCGTCGCCGAGGGCGCGGCGGGCGGGCGCGCCCCCGGAACTGCCCCCGCTACAGCCGGCCAGCACCACAAGCGCGGCTGCCGCGACCGCTGTCCGGCGGCGATTCGTCAGCATCGTTCCTCCCCGTTCGATCGCAACAGCTTGCCGCTGTGATCGGCCCTTCGTGGCGCGATCCGCCATCGAGCCTGCCAACAGTCTCGGCAGGTGGCAGTCGGCTGGCATCGGTCTCGTCTGATCACGCCGCCGACCGACGGGTTTGCACCGGGAACGGGGCCTCACCGTGGACGTTGCGCACAGCCCCCGGTAGCCTGCCGGTTTTGTCGGCAGGCGGACGGAGGGGGCCGAAGTGGGCGATGGAAGTAGAGTCCTCACTACTCAGGTGGCCAGACGGCGACAGGCAGCAGTGCTTCTTGCGGTGGCAGTCCTGGCGTCCGTGCTGATTGCCCACCGGGCTTTCGGCTTGCCAGGACCGGTCGAGCGGGTCAACGTCAGCAGCGCCGGCGTGCCGGCCAATGCCGACAGCTCCAGCGCCCCCTCGTTCAGCAATAGCGGTCGCTTCGTCGCCTTCGCCTCGTCGGCGAACAACCTGGTGGCGGGCGACACCAACTCCAAGGTCGACGTGTTCGTGCGCGACCGCACCGCGGGCACGACCGAGCGGGTCAGCGTGGCCAGTGACGGAACCCAGGCCGACGGTGACAGCGC
>JALYYN010000120.1 GCA_030946525.1 Actinomycetota bacterium
TCGGTGCGCAGCTACGTCGACGTCGACCCGCGCCTGACGCTGACCGCGTACCAGCAGCTGTACGCGGGTCCGGCCACGTCGTTCCCTCCGGCGGTCCGTGACCAGGTGAGGCGCACCGTCGGGCCGAACATCGCTGTGCTCCAGGCGGTCACCCCGTTCCTGCCGGCCAGCGATGCGGCGCATGCGCTGGTGCGCGCCATCCGTGCCGAGGACAAGCTCAGCGGCGCCGCCGTCGTGGTCACCGGCGACACCGCCTTCGACATCGACTTCGTCAACTACATCGTGCAGCAGTCGCCGCTGGCTGTCGGCTTCGCGATGGCGACGACCATCATCGTGCTGTTCCTGCTGCTGCGATCGGTCGTCCTGCCCATCAAGGCTGTGCTGATGAACCTTCTCTCGCTCAGCGCGGCGTTCGGAGCGATGGTGTGGATCTTCCAGGACGGCCACCTGTCGAGCCTGCTCAACTTCAGCCCGGGAGCGATCGATCCCACGCTGCCGGTGCTGCTCTTCTGCGTTGTCTTCGGCCTCTCGATGGACTACGAGGTGTTCCTGCTCAGCCGGATCCGGGAGGAGTACCTGCGGACGGGCGACAACGGCGTGGCCGTGGCCGACGGCCTGGCGGCCACGGCCCGGGTCATCACCGCGGCGGCCGCCATCATGGTGTTCGTCTTCGGGGTCTTCATCTTCGACCCGAACGTGTTCATCAAGCAGATCGGCCTGGGCCTGACGTCCGCCGTCCTCGTCGACGCCACCGTCGTCCGCATGATCCTGGTCCCCGCCACCATGGAGCTGCTGGGCAATGCCAACTGGTGGATGCCCGCCTGGCTCGGCCGCCTGCTCCCGGAGGTGCACATCGAGGGGGAGGCCGCGGTCCAGGCCGAGCTGGCGCTGCTCCTGGCCGAGGACGAGGTCAAGGTCTGACCGACGGCCAGGGGCTACCCGTCGGACCGGCATCCCGGGGCGGTCAGGCGTCGAGCGACGTGACGGCGAGCGACTTGCTGCTGATGGCGTGAGCGACGTCGGCCAGGGGGAGACTGTGGTTGCGGGCGTGCCGGCGCAGCCGGGCGAAGGCGTGCTCCATGTCCAGGTTGGCGTGCTCGGCCACCACGCCCTTGGCCTGCTCGATCGCCACCCGGGTGTTCAGCGCCTCGTTGAGCTGTTCGTTGAGCAGCTGGGCGTCGCGCATGGCCCGGTGCTGCAGGATGGCGATCGTCGCCACGTCGGCCAGGGCCTGGGCGGCGACGACGTCGGCCTCGAGCATCGGCCCCTCGTCGGTCCGGAACATGTTGAGCGCGCCGATGGTCTGGCTGCGCAGGCGCATGGGCAGGACGTGCACCGACCGGAAGCCGAGTCCGACGCATCGGGGTGCGAACTGCGGCCAGCGGGCGGCTGCGCCGTCGAGGCCGAGGTTCACGACGGGCGCCCCGCTCCGGTAGCAGTCGACGCAGGGCCCTTCGTCGGCCTGGGTCTCGAGCAGCTCGAGCACCCGCATCTCCTCGCTGGAGGAGGCCAGCACCCGGAGGTCGCCGTCCGGAGATGCCAGCATCAGACCGGCGGCGGCGACGTCGACCACGTCGACGCACCGCTCGGCCAGCAGGGTGAGGAGATCGACGACGTCGAAATCCTCGACCAGGCTGTCGGCCAGCTCCACCAACGCGTGGGCCAGCAACGCCTCTCGAGGCATCGTCCACTCCCCTGTCCCCGCGCCGCGGCTTGACGCGTGGCCCCATGTTAGAACGCGCCGCGGTTCGAGCCCGATCGCCGTTCGGGGCCACGAGGCGTGGACACCACGGCTGGGAAGGCATACGATGCAGGCGTCGGATCCGGCGATGGAGCCGGATCGACCAGGTATTTCCGTTGCCCCGGACCCCGGCAACCTCCCCAGTGGACGACTTGACCGGGAGGTCGCAATGGCAGTCGACGAGGCGGCATAGTGGCTGTGAGCTGGTATCCCATCTCCGATTGGGACGACGCGGGCTGGCGCGACCGAGCCGCCTGCCGGCGCACCGACGCCGACCTCTTCTTTCCCGCCGGCAGCACCGGCGACGCGGTCGACCAGATCGAATCGGCCAAGGCCGTCTGCCGGTCCTGCCCGGTGCAGCTCGCATGCCTCCAGTTCTCGCTCGAGACGAACCAGGAGGCCGGTATCTGGGGGGGCAAGGACGAGGACGAACGGCGGAAGCTGCGCCAGGCGTGGCGGATCTCCCGCCGCCAGGGCGCGCGCGCCGCGGCCAGGTAGCCGCCGTACCCCGGGCGGCTCAGTTCCAGCCGGCCGGCCTGCCCAGGTGCGTTCGCCCCCCACGGGCCGGGTGGGTCCACGACGGCGTGATGGTGAAGACCTTGTCCAGCCCGGCGACCGCCAGCGCCCGTGCGACCTGGCAGGTGGGGCCGCTGAGCACGATGCGTCCACCGGTCTTCTGCATCCGCTTCAACGCGTCGACCAGCACCGAGAGCCCGGCGGAGTCGATCCGCGTCGTCCTGGCCAGGTCCAACACGAGCTGGCGGTTCCCCTGACCGTCGATCACGTCCACGAGCCGGTCCTTCAGCTCGCGGGCGTTCCCGGCGTCGAGCGGGCCGTGGATGTCGACGACGACCTTGCCGCGCGCACGACTGAACGCAAGGGAGAAGTCGCTGTCGTCGGTCATCCGGGAGTCACTCCTCGCACCGTGGGAGGCCTCCCCTGGCGGCTCAAGGGCATCACCCGCCGCGCCTGGCTGGGTGGGATGGACCACTGTACCCGTTCGGCCCCCGCCCCCGGCCGGTCCCGGCGCGCCAGACTCACGGGATGCCCGAGATCGTGCCGTCGCCGGGGCTGCTGCCGATCGGCGTGTACACGCGCAAGGGCAGGCCCTACTGGTTGATCGGCCTGGCCCGCATGCACGAGACGGGCGACGAGTACGTCGCCTACGTCCCGCTCTACACGCGACCGGAGTTCGCCGGAACACCCTCCATGAGCCTGCGCCCCTTGGCGGAGTTCCTCGACGCCTTCGAGTGGGCAGGGACCAGGATCCCGCCGGCGTAGGGTCGGTCGGGAGCCTGAAAGGAAGCATCGCGTTGGCCAAGCTCGTCTACTCGACCATCTCGTCACTCGACGGCTACGTCGCCGACGAGGCCGGCAACTTCGACTGGGCGGCGCCCGACGAGGAGGTGCACGCCTTCGTCAACGACCTCGAGCGCCCGATCGGCACCTACCTCTACGGGCGCCGGATGTACGAGACCATGCGGTACTGGGAGACTCCGCCCGCCCTCGCCGGCCAATCGCCGGTCGCGCTCGACTACGCGGCGATGTGGCAGTCGGCCGACAAGGTCGTCTACTCCCGGACCCTCGACGCGGTCTCCAGCGCCCGGACCCGGATCGAACGGGACTTCGACGCCGACGCGGTCCGGCAGCTGAAGGCGGTCGCCGAGCGGGACATCAGCATGGGCGGCCCCCACCTGGCGGCCGAGGGCATCCGGGCCGGCCTGGTCGACGAGTACCACCTGTTCCTCGTGCCCGTGGTGGTCGGAGGCGGCACCCGGGCGCTGCCGGACGACGTCCGCGTCGACCTGGAGCTTCTCGACGAACGACGTTTCGGCAACGGCACGGTGCACCTCCACTACCGCGTCCGGACCTAGGCAGGCATCAGCCCGTGGCCAGCGTCCCCAGCCTCGCCCCCTCACGGCCGGCCGCGTCGGGACCGGCGAGGGCGGCGCCGGGCTGACCGAGTCCGGCCCGTCGCCGGGCGTCTTCCCGCCCGTCCATCACGGCCCCCCAGATCAGCAGGGACACGGCCCCGGCCACGAGCATGGTCACCAGCAGACCGACCGCAAAGATGGCCACATTGTTCATGACCGCTCCTCCCGCGGGATGACGATGGCCCCGAGGGCCAGGATCGACGGGACCCAGAGCCCCACGAAGATGCCCTGCAGCTCGTTGCCGACGAACCAGAGCAGCACCGAGAAGAGGAAGGAGATGGTGGCGGCCAGCAGGATCAGGGTCTTGGCCCCGATCGCCCGCCGCTCCCGGCTCGACGACTTTGTACATGGTCAACCGTCCATTCTGTCGAGGTTTCGTATAGGGACTGTACCAATTGAGGGCGTGATTGTCCAGGAGTTGTACAAGTTCGGTAGAGTGAAGTCATGGACCCGTCGCCCGAGGCCTCCACCGGGCCCATCCGCATCGGCGAGCTGAGCCGGCGGGTGGGCGTCAGCGTCGAGCTGCTCCGGGCGTGGGAGCGGCGCTACGAGCTGTTCTCGCCGTTGCGGACCGAGGGAGGGTTCCGCCTCTACCACGAGGACGACGAGCGGCGGGCGCGGCGGATGGTCGAACACCTCGCCGCCGGGCAGTCGGCGGCCGAGGCCGCCCGTTCCGCCCGGCGTGAGGCCGAGAACGCTCTGCCCGCCGGCGTGGAGGATGCCCTCCCGGCCGAGACGCCGGGACCGATGGCGCGCGCCGTCGGGGACCAGCTCCGGGAGGGGCTCGACGGCCTGGACGAGACCAGCGCCAATGCCGCCCTCGACCGGCTGCTGTCCGGGTTGGCGCTGGACACCGTCGTGCGCGACGTCGTGCTCCCCCATCTCCACGAGCTCGGGGACCGCTGGGAGCGCGACGGCGACATGGTCATCGCCCAGGAGCACTTCGCCAGCGCCCTGCTCCGCGGCCGGCTGCTCGGCCTGGCCCGGGGTTGGGGCGGTGGCTACGGCCCGATGGCCCTCCTGGCCTGCCTTCCCGGCGACCAGCACGATCTCGGCCTGATCTGCTTCGGCCTGGCCCTCCGGGCCAACGGCTGGCGGATCACCTTCCTGGGACCGGACACGCCGCTGTCGACGATCTCGGCGACCGTGGACCTGCTGCGACCGGCCCTGGTCGTCCTGACCGCCATGGTCCCGCCCGGGGGCATCGCAATCAGCCTCCTGGCGGCGATCGCGGCACGGGCGCCCCTCGCTCTCGCCGGCGCCGGCGTGGACGCAGCCGACGCCCGGGCCGCGGGCGCTCGGCTCCTCACGGAGGATCCCTTCACGGCCGCCAGCAGGATCGCCGCCGAAGCCGTGTCGTCGTAGGGACGCTCGCCACCTGCCGGCGTCGTCGCCCGCGTCGAGTTCCGCGCGGCTACGAGGCCGCGGGCAGTGCCGCCTCCCCGGCGCCCGGTTCCCCGTCGATGTCGCCCGCGCCGCCCGCCGCCGCGGTCGGCTTCGGTCGGAACATGTGCATCAGGGTGGCGGCCAGGCCGTCGAGCGCGCCGGCGCCGCCGGTGACCAGCACGTCGGGCACGATGTCGATCTGCCCCTCGGCGACGGCGGCGGCGATGGCCACCAGCGCGGTGGCCTGCTCCCCGATCGCCTGTCGCTGGGCCTCGTAGCCGCCGGCCCGGGCCAGGCCGAGCGCCTCGGCCGCGCTGGCGTCGGCCAGGCCGAGCGCCTCGGTCCGATCGGCCTCGGCCCGACCCGTCAGGCGCACGTACGCCGCCTCACCCCTTGCCTCGGCCTCCCGGGCCCGGGCCTGGTTGGCGCTGATCTCCACCGACACCTGGGCGGAGGCCAGTTCGACCTGCATGTCGGCCGTACCCCGGGCCTTCTCGACCTCGATGCGGGCGGTCTCGGCCTTCTGCTGCTCGATGTACGTGGTGCGCTCCTGGTTGGCGATCTCCCGGCGGGTCAGCACCTCGACGAGCTCGTCGGGGAAGACGACGTCCTGGATGTAGACGCCTCGCGTCTCCACGTCGTAGGCGGCCAGGTGCCGGCGTACCGCCTCGAACGCGGCCCGCTGCACCTCCTGGCGGGTCTCGATGAAACGGACCGCCTCCAGGTCCTGGAGCGTGTTGCGGAAGTGGTTGCCGACGGCCGACTGCAGGACCTCGTTGACCAGGTTCAACATGGTCGCCACCATCGAGATCACCTTCGGAGCCTTGGTGTCGGAGACGTGGATCTGGACCTGCAGGTCGATGGTGAAGACGAAACCCTCGCGGCTCTTGCCGACGATGGGCAGCAGCCGGGCGTCGAGGTCGTGGGCCTGGCTCTGGGCGTTCGCCCAGTTGAGCGTCAGGATGAAGGTCGGGACGATCTCGGCCGCATAGACGCGGGGGTTGATCGCGTACTTGCCGGTCCGCAGCGGCTCCTGCCAGATGCCGCGGTGACCCGGGCGCACGATCGAGCCGAACTTGAACTCGACCCCGGAGGTGTCGAGGGTGGGTAGGCCGACGAACCCCTTGATCACCGCCACCTCGCCCTGGTTCACCACGAGCATCGGCACCAGCTCGACCCGCACGAGGAAGGGGTTGAGCAGATAGGCGCCGTAGAGCAGGGGGTCGTGCTGCAGTCCGATGCGACCGCCGGCGTCGAGGAAGGCCTGGAAGTCCTGGTAGTTGTTGTGGAGGTCGTTCTTGGATCCGAGCAGGGTCTCGATGAGTTGCGCATCGGTGGTCTCGACATCGGCCTCGAGCTCGACGATGTCGTCGAAGCCGCCCAGGCGGGAGGCGATGTCCCCCTTTTCGACCGGCGTCCCTTCAAGGGCGGTGACGACACCGACCACGTCGACGTCGCCCTGGGGCGCGATGACCATCACGTGCAGCTGCTCGGGGGTGAGCCCGAACGACTCCGGGGTCAGCTCGCCGTCCCGGGCCAGCGCGGCCAGCTCGGGCGCAACCGGCAGTCCGAAGACCTCGCGGCTGGTCACGACCAGGAAGGCCACGGGATGGATCGGCAGGACCGTGCCCGGAGGCAGGACCGGCCGCTGCACGCCCTTCTGGCCGCCGTCGGCCAGGAACGAGGGGAGATCCGAGAAGTGCTCGAACTCGGGGCGGTACTCGGCGCTCTTCGCCCCGATGGGCAGCGGCTCGCCGAGCTGGGCGATGACGACCGCGATCTCACCGGCGGGAACCTGCACCCACGGGAAGCGGCTCACCGAAAAGACGGGCCACAGCTTGAACCGGAGCCCGGGCATCAGGAGCCGCGCCTGGTAGCCGGCCTCGCCACGGAAGGCGATCGGGTTGTCGTCCTCCAGGTTGTCGATGCCCAGCTTCTTGTTGACCAGCCCGACCTGCGCCGGCCCGATGCGGTGGACCGACTGCAGGAGCACGACCACGGCGGCGACGCCGAACACGCCGGCAAGGACCAGGACGACGATCATCTCTCAGCTCTCCTTCTGGGTACTCGAAACGCGTTCAGATGTCACGGACGGTGATCTCGACACGGCGGTTCCGCTGCCTGTCGTCGTCGGTGGCGTTGCCGGCGACCGGCCGGGTGGCGCCGTAGCCCACCGCGCGCAGCTGGGCGCGCGGAACCCCGTGGCCGGCGAGCCAGGCGACGACCGCGTCGGCCCGCTCCTGCGACAACGTCAGGTTGTACTCGGCCGAGCCCACCGAATCGGTGTGGCCGGCGACCTCTGCCCGGGTCCCGGGGTGCTGGTCGAACAGCTCGACCACGCGCTGCAGCGACACCTCCGCGCCGACCCGCAGCTCGGCCGACCCGAACGCGAACAGGACCGCCTCCGGGACGGTGACGACGAGTGCGGGGTGGTCGTCGAGCACCGTCGTCCTGGTGGTGAAATCCGGGGGAGCGGCATCGTCGCCACTCACCCGGGGAATCGACCGTCGGTCGTCACCCGGCACCGTCGGCAGGTCGGGTCGGGCCCCGGTCGTCGACGGGGCGGTGACGTCGCGGCCGGATGCCGCGGGGGCGGTCGCCGTCCGGGTCGCACCGCCACCGCAGGCCGTGGCCAGGGCGAGGACCGAGGTCAACATGAGGGCGGCGACGTTCATGAGACCCGCCTCGTCGCCGTGGAGTTGGTGGACGCCCGCCGGGGGACGGCGACCGGGGCGGTCCCGTTGCTCTGTGCCTGTCGCGACCTGACGCCGTGACCGAAGAGCTGGGGGTGACGGGCCCGGAAGAACGCACACAGGGCGTCGGCCAAACGGAGCCGGGCCTCCCCCCGCTCCTCGGCGGCCCGCCTGCGCACATCGATGCGCTCGCCCAGCGCGTCGTAGCGGGCGATGACGGGCGCCGAGGCGGCGCGGGCCCAGGCCGTCGCAGCCCGGTGCTCGGCCCGCTCCAGGTGGTCGAGCAGGTCGGAGGGAAGGTTGGCGTGCTGCCAGCTGGAGATGCCCGACCCGACCGCGAGGACCAGGGTGAGGACCGCCATGGCCGCGGCCAGGGGCACGCCGGCGCCGCCTCCGGCCCGGAGGGCGCCTACCGCCGCTCCGGCCAGGACGAACAGGGCTGCGGCGGCGCACCACGCCGCCACCAGCCAGCGCCGCCCGCCGGTCAGCGCCAGGTGCCGGAACCGGGGGTCGAGCTCGGTGTCGGACAGGCGGGCGCCGTCGACCGCGTGGCGGAGGACGCCACCCAGGTCCCCGGCGACCACGAAGGCCAGCGCGATGCCGGCCGACAGGAGAAGGCCCTCGAGGGGCGGGACGTCGAAGGCGGCCGAGAAGGCCACGGCCAGGCTGATCGACTCGCCCGCCGCGAACACGATCTTGCGGCGGAGGTAGCCGGCGTGGGACAGCCGTCGGAAGGCGATGGGCGCCAGCGCCAGCCGGGCCTCGCGCAGGAGCGCGTTGGCTTCGGCGAGGTCCTGGTCGCGCCTGGCCGTCAAGGCGGCGGCCGCGGCGACCTGAGCCTCGAGGCCCTTGCGCCGCGAGCGCAGCCGCCGGCTCCGCCGCAGCTCCCGGGCCCGCAGCAGATGCACGTCCTTCTCGGCGAGGAGCAACTCCGCCACCTCGTCGTGGGCCCGGAAGTCGCCGTCACCCTCCTGGGGCCGGACCTGGACGACCTCGGGCACCTCGACCGCGGCCAGATGACGGAAGCCGGCCACCTCGAACCCGCCGATGGCCGTCCCGGGCACGGTGCGCCTGCGGAAGAAGGTCATATCGCCCTCCGGAGGAGCAGCGCGTCGGTCACCTGGCACGACGTCGCTCCCGACCGCCGGCAGGCCTCGGTGTAGAAGGCGATCAGGCCGTTGACGTACGAGGTGGGAGGCTTGGCGCCGCTCACCCGACCCACACCGGTCACCGCGAGGTCGATGCCCGACAGGTCCGGCAGCGGTCCGGCCGCGTCGACGAAGTGCGAGGCGGTCGCCGCGGACAGCTCGGACGTGGCGAGGTTCGGGTCGTGCGATTGCACACCGTCGGTCACCACCACCAGCCGCCGGTGCGGCCGCCGGTCCTGGTCGAGCAGGCGGCTTCCGCGGGTGATGGCGCCCAGCGGGTCGCTGCCGCCTCGGGCAGGCGACGATGCCACCGCCGCCTCGACGGCGCGGCGCACGCCGTCGATCAGCGCCGGCCGGTTTCGCGCCCGCGTCGTCGCCGTGGATCCTTTCGGGGTCAGATCCCGGTCGAGGATGGTGTCGACGTCGCTGGCGGAGCCCCTGAAGCGCTCGACCCGGAGCCGCCCGCACTGCTCGCTGGTGTCCTGGGCCACGGCCGCCACCAGCGCGACCTGCTCGCCGAGAAGGGCGTCGTCGGCCTGGGTGGCCGATCCGTCCATCATCACCACGGTGAGGGGGCGCTGGCCCACGCACTCCCCCGTGGCCGCCGAACGGACCTGCGCACAGCCGACGAGCGCCGCCGCCATCACGGTGGCGACGAGCCCGCCCCCAGTCCCGGTCGTCAGTCTTTTCATGACCATCTCTTTTCTCCTTCCTTACAGCCTGTGACCTCCGTACTACTCCTCTCTGACGTCCTGAGCAAGAAGCTCTTTTTGAAATCGGACGGCATCGGTATTTCACCTTTGATCATTCGTACATTTAGCGGCTTTGCCCGGTCATCCCGGGCCGCGGTGGCGGTCTCCGTCGCAGATCGGCACCTGTCATCCGACCCGTACCTGGCGTCAACCGACGTGGCGACCCACGTGCATCTGGCAGGAGGTCGGCCGCCGTACCGCCGCGTGGCCCTGGCTCGCAGGACGTGCGACACCGCTAGTGTCGGCTCCCATGGTGGAGGAGGACCGGCGGCGGACCGAGCAGCAGCGGGACCAACTCGCCCGGCACGTGGCCCGCCTCCATTACGAGGAAGGCCTGGAGACGGCGGCGATCGGCGAGCGGTTCGGGTGCTCGGCCCGGCGCGTCCGAGACCTCATCCGCCTGGCGAGAGACGAGCAGCTCGTCTCCATCGAAGTCTCCGACGTGTTCGCCTCCGCGCCCACCGTCAATCGGCGACTGGGCGCCGAACTCGAGCGCCGGGCCAAGCTCAGTCGTGCGCTCGTGGTCGAGATCGACACTGCCGCCGACAGCGACCAGCTGCACCATCACCTCGGAAGAGCGGCGGCCGATTACGTGTATGACCTCGTCGACAGCGCCGAGGACAACGTGGCGATCGGTGCCGGAAGAGGCGTCCATTTCACCGTCCGTGCGCTGCGTGATCTGGTGGAGCAGCGACGTCCCGTCCCCGGGCAACTCGAGATATTCTCCATGGTCGGCGCCATGTGGGTACGCACCCACTCCCTCCGGGAGCCGAGTCGCGAGTTCGTCGACGCCGACCAGAACGCGCTGGAGCTGGCGGACGTCTTCGGCGTGCCCTGGTCGAAGGTCCACCTCGTCTGGCTACCCCGGCTCTACATGCTCGGCGACGAGGACCAGAAGCAGGACGTCATCGCCCGGGTCGCCCCCCACGTCCTCGGGGACGACTGGCAGGGGCAGACCCCGAAGGACGGTCCCCGTCTGAGCCTGTCCCTGTTCGGATTGGGCGTGGTCAACGACGGTGGGCACTTCATGATGCGGCACTGGGGACCCCAGACGGCGGCCGTCGCGGAGATCGAGGCCCTCCGGAGGGTTGTGCTGCCGGTCGACCCGACGGCCGTGGTCGACGTGTGCGACCGGTTCTGGCTCCGGCGAGGCGCCGAGCTCCCCGAGGACGTCCAGGCCGAGGCACAGCGCATCGTCGACAGCCTCAACCGGCGCAGCGTCGCCGTCTCGTTCGTCAAGCTCAACTCGGCCCGGCGCAGGTGCCTGGTGGCCGGTGGCGCCCAGAAGCTCGAAGGAATCGCCGAGGTCCTCCTCCACGGCGAGGACATCGGCATCCGGCCCAACGTCCTCGTCACCGACGACCGCACCGCCACCGCCCTCCTCGACCGCCTCCCCGAGCCGTAGGAGCTGGCGCAGGAGCACGCCGAGCGCAGTCATACGGTGGGAGGCGAGCACGTTCGCCCCGTTGGCCTCCAGCCGCCGGGCTACCTCGTCCGAGGAGAGGCCGGCCTCCGTCACCGCCAGCGTCCGCAGCACCTCGGCGACCGGCATGGTCCCGGCCTGGGGCGGGGCGAGTGGCTGCGGCGTTCCCATGCGACGTGATCCGCGTCCCCCGGCCGGGCCCTACCCGGCCGGACGTGCCCCCAGGACCGCCCGAACCTGACGGGCGATCTCCAGGTCCTCGCGGGCCGCCACCACGGCAACCGCCACGGACGCGCCGGTCGGCGAGACCAGCCGGTCGGACGATTCTCCCTGGTCGGCCCCGTCGTCGATGAGGACCCCGAGGAAGCCCAGCCCGGCGCAGGCGTCACGGCGGAGCCGGGCCGAGTGTTCGCCGGCCCCGCCGGTGAAGACCAGGGCGTCGAGCCCGTCCATCGCCGCCACCATCGAGGCCACTCCCGCCCGCAGCCGGTGGAGGTACACCGCGTACGCCAACCCGGCCCGTGCATCGCCGGCGTCGCCGGCGGCGAGGACGAGGCGCAGGTCGCCCGAGGTGCCGGAGAGGCCCAGCAGCCCGGAGCCGGTCTCCAGAGCGTCCTCGACCTCCTCGGCGGAGAGGCCTCCGCTCCGCAGCAGCCAAAGGACCAGGCCCGGGTCGACATCGCCGGCGCGTGTCGCCATGACCAGGCCCTCCATCGGCGTGAAGCCCATGGTCGTGTCGACCGATCGACCCGCGACGACCGCGGCCAGCGACGCACCGGATCCCAGATGCGCGGTGACGAGTCGCAGCTCGTCGACGGGACGCCCGATCAGTTCCGCAGCCCGCCGGCTGGCATAGGCATGGCTGAGGCCGTGGAACCCATAGCGCCGAAGGCCCCAGCGGGCGTTCCAGGCGTGCGGCAACGCATAGGTCGACGCGCCCGCCGGGAGGTCGGCGTGGAACGCGGTGTCGAAGCACGCCACCTGAGCCAGCTCGGGTCGCAATCGGCGCACCAGCCCGACGGCTTCGACGGCCGGCGGATTGTGGAGTGGCGCAAGGGCCGCCAGCCCGGCCAGCGCCTGTTCGACCCGCTCGTCGATGAGCGCCGGCTCCCGGAAGCTGCTTCCGCCGTGGACGATCCGGTGCCCGACGGCATCGGCGGCCCCGAGTCCGGCGTGCGCCACGAACTGCGCCACGGCCTCCGCCACGGAGTCGCCGCTTCCGCGGGGCAGATCGCTCGCCGACTCGATCCCGTCGTCCGGCCCGACGACGCTCAGCTTGAGGCTGCTCGACCCGGCGTTGACCGTAAGGATTCTCACCCGACCACCTCACCACGTCCTGGAACCGGCCGGGTAGCGTCGGGCATCCGATCACATCGCCGACGACCACTTTGTCCCGGCGAGAGCAGGGCGTGAGGAGTGCGCGATGCCTCCTCCCGACCCGCCCCGTCCGGCGGAACCCACCGAGGATCCGATGCGATCGCCGGTCCGGGCCCGCTGGGAGCCGGCAGTTCTCCTTCCCCGGGGGTCCGGGGCCGGGTCCGCTGGGGCAGTGGCCTCACGTGGGTGGCAGGGTGATGGCATGAGGCGACGTCGGCCGTGGTGGCTTCCCGAGGGGTGGCACGCCGAGACGTGGGTGTGCTCCATGAGGGGCCACGTGTGCGCTCCCACCGTGCAGGACGACCGGCTGGCTCACGATGAGCTCCTACGCTGCGTGCGCTGCGACGCCTGGGTCAGCGAGGCGGCCGTGGCCCGGCCGGCAGGGGAGGCGCGCTGGCCCCGGCGGGGGAAGGAACTGCACGAGGCCATCGTGTTGCGCTTCGTCGCCCTGGACCGCGCCTTCCACGCCCTGATCCTCATACCGGCCGGACTGGTCCTGGGCTGGCTGTGGCTCCGCCTCGGCATCCTCTCGCCCGAGGCCCGAGGGCTGGCCGAGGGACTGGCATCGGTGTCGAAGGAGGTCGGACACGTGGGTGGCCTGCTCAACAGCGCCGCCGACCGGGTGGCGACGCTCAACCGGAGCCATGTGCGCAACCTGGCGTTTGCCGCTCTCGCCTTCGGGCTCCTGGAAGGCATCGAGGCGGTAGGGCTGTGGTTGGAGAAGCGATGGGCCGAGTACCTGACGGTGGTGGCCACCGCCTCCCTCCTCCCCCTCGAAGTCATCGAGCTGACCCACCACGTCACCGTCCTCAAGGCGTTCGGCTTCGTCCTCAACCTCGCCGTGGTCGCCTACCTGCTCTGGGCCAAGCGACTCTTCGGCATACGGGGCGGGCCGACCGCTCGCCGGGTCGACGTCGACGAGGTCCTGAACCACCCGAGTCCGCAGATGGCCCGGGTGGCGAGCGAGAAGGGGCTCGACCGGGCTGAAGGGTGACCGACCGGTCCTGAGTCCTGCTTGCATTACTACGTTTCTCGATGTATCGTCACACGTAGTAGTTGTCGAGTCGGGAGGTCCCGCCAGTGAGCACCGAGATGGAACCGGGTCGATTCGCCGAGCCGGGCGTACTGATCCTCACCAGCCTTGCCGAGGGCCCCAAGCACGGCTACGCCCTGATCAAGGACATCGAGCGGTTCGCCGGCGTCACCCTCGGCCCCGGCACCCTGTACGGGGCGCTGGCCCGGCTCGAGAAGCGGGGCCTGATCCGTCCCCTGGAGGCGGAGGATCGGCGGCACCCCTACGAGCTCACCGCCCCGGGGGCGGTCGAGCTCGGCCACCGCCTGGCCGACATGCGGGTCGTCGCCGATGTCGGCCTGCGCCGACTGGCGTTGAGCTGATGGCGCCGAGGCACGCATCCCGCCGGTTGGTGCACCTGCTCGTCCGACTGCACCCGCCAGGATGGCGCCGGCGCTACGGCGCCGAGTTCGCCGGGGTGGTGGAGGCGGCGCTGGCCGACGGCACCCGACGCGGGCGGCTGATCGTCGACGTGGCCCGCGGTGCCGTCGACGCCCGCCTCCATCCGTCCCTCACCGAGGGATCGTCGCCCACGGCCTCCCTGCGTGGCGCGGCCTCGACGGCCTTCTGCGCGTTCATCGCCTTCGTCATCGCCGGCATGGGATTCCAGAAGATGACGGAGGATCCTTCCTTCTCGGCGGCGGCGCACGCCCATCCCGCGCTGGCCTGGTCCTATCGCCTGGTCGTGGGCGGTGCGGTGCTCGCCGGAGCCGCCATCGCCGTGGCCGCCCTGCCCGTGGCCGTCGCCGTCGCCCGTCAGGCCCGGGCCGGTCGGCGGGACATGCTGCGCCTGTTGGTGATCCCGCCCGTCGCCGCCGCCGTGTCGGTGTTGACGACGGTGGGCCTGGCTCGCCTCGGTGGCCACGCCGGCCGGGTCCATGCAGCCGGCAACATCGCCCTGTTCGGCATCGTGGTCGCGCTCGGCCTGGCCACGGCCGTCATCTGGGGAGCCGGCGCCGCATCGGCCATGCACGACGCCGCAGTGTCCGGCCGGGCCCTGCGGGCGCAGGTGGTGCCCCTGGCGGTCGCCAGCCTGGCCATGGCCGCCGTCACCTTGGGAGTGGCGGGATGGGGGGTCGCACTGCGCGTCTCCGATGCCGCGCTCTTCCGGACCGACAACGGCGTGCTCGCCACCCCCATGGCCCTGAGCTGGATCGGCGCCGTCACGGTCATGGCCGTCGCCACGGTCGGGGGCTGGTGGGCGACGACGCGCGGCTTCAGCGCGACCCGGCGAGGAACGTGCGCTCCGAGCGCCTGAGGGCCAG
>JALYYN010000141.1 GCA_030946525.1 Actinomycetota bacterium
CCACCCATTTCGAGAGGCCGAGGCCGAGGCCGAGGACCAGACCGACGACGACGGCCACCACCCATGAGGTGAGGCAGCGGCCGAGGCTGGCGGAGATGTGCAGCCACGCCGCGCCCTTGTACGGCACGACGCCTGACAGCGTGACCCGGTTCTCGCCGAAGAAGAAGGCCTCGGCGGAGGTGAGCACCTGGTGGGGCGAGGGCAGGATCGACCGCGGTCTCAGCTCGAGATCCCACGAGAGTTGCCATCCCCCCAGCAGGACCAGCGGCGTGATGAGCCCGAGCAGGCGTCGCCCCCGACGACGCCCCGACCGTGCCGTCGCCGGTGCGGCCATGGCCGCCGACACCGCCGCCAGCGGGGCGAGGGCGTCGTCGGTTACGACCGACCCGGCGGTGGCGTCAGACCGACCAGTACTGGCGGGCATAGAGGGCTTCGTAGTCAGGTTCGGCCTTCAGGTCGCCGCTCGCCACCAGGGCCTTGCCTACGCCGACGTACTGGTCTTCCCTGCTCTTGTCGAACTTCCACTGGGCGCCGACGTTCTCGAGCACTGCTGCGTAGACCTTCTCGTCGAAGCCGAACTGGTCGACGAGCAGGTCGTGCCACACCGCCTTGTCATTGACGCCGTTCGGCGTCAGGTACTCGGCCGCGTCCTTCTGCATCTTCACCACGACCCGGGTCAGCTCGTCGTCCTTGAGCATGGCCGAGGAGGCCCACAGGGCGGTGTTGAGGTCGCCCAGGGGCGTGTCGAACACGCCGGGCAACCGCACCCCGACACCGTTGACGACCGCCTGGGTGCACGGCGGCTCGCTGCCGATGAACGCCTGGACGTCGCCGCGCGTCAGTGCCCCGAGGTGATCCGCGTACCCGAGGGGCACGCCTTCGAGGTCGGTGCCGAGCGTGAGCCCGGCCTTGGCCAGGACCTGGTTGATGACGAGCACCTGGGACCCCGGCGGCGGGATGGCGATCTTCTTGCCCCGCAGGTCGGCGACCTTGGTCACCTCGCCCACCTTGCCGATCAACCCGAAGCCCTGGCGGGCCACCATCCCGACGGTCTTGGACGTGATGCCGCCCTTGGCCTGAGTGAGCATCGGCACGTAGGGGCTCATAAGGCCGAGGTCGAGCGTGCCACCCTCCAGCGCCTG
Organism: Actinomycetota bacterium; assembly: GCA_030946525.1. Taxonomy (GTDB): domain Bacteria; phylum Actinomycetota; class Acidimicrobiia; order Acidimicrobiales; family AC-14; genus CADCTB01. The sequence goes on from JALYYN010000141.1 coordinate 1,143, forward strand.
GAGGATCTCGGCGGTCGAGGTCACCGGGGCCACCGTGACCGTCACGCCCGGAGGCGCGAACTTCTGCCAGTACAGCATCGAGGACGCATGGTTCTTGGCGTAGACGCAGGTCTTGACCGTCACCTTGCGCCCGTTGGCCAGACCGGCGGCCACTGTCGACGTCGGCTGCGCCGTAGTGGTCGGCTTGGAGCTGGAACCGCACGCCGCCAGCGCAAGACCCGCGGCGGCCGCGGCGCCGAGGCCCAGCACGCCCCGCCGGCTCAGGATGATCTCGTCGAACCGCTCCACGCACGCTCCCATGTCCGCATCGGCGGGTCCACGTGGCCCGCCTGGGTAGCTGACGATACAACGGACGTTGATGTGTGCCACGCGCGGCCACGGGATCCTGCGGGCGATCAGTCTGCGTGAGGTCGCTGCACGTCAGCCTTGCACGAGTCCCTCGGAGGTCAGATCTCGAGCTCTACGGCCCGCCCGACCTCCGCCTGTCTCACGCGGGGTACACCTCGATCTCGGTGGCCTTCACCGAGACCCAGACCGGCCCGCACTCGGACAGGGCGATCCGCTGCGCGCCGGAGGCGGTGATCTCGGCGACGACCGGCGGGGCGGCGTCGACGCGCACCCGGAGGCGATCGCCCATCGGTTCGATGGTGCTCACGCGTCCCGGCCAGGCGTTGCGGGCCGAGCCTTCGGGTTGGCTCCGGTGCAACGAGACCGCCCGGGGGTGCACGACGGCGAACACCGGCCCCCGGTGCTGGTCGTCGGCGGCGACGAGCGAACCGCCGCCGTCGATGTCGATGCTGCCTCCCGCCCCCGCGGTGCCGGCGAAGAGGTTGGTGCCGGTCAGCTCCGCCACCCACTGCGAGCGCGGCCGGGCGGTGATCTCGGCCGGCGTGCCGACCTGGGCGACCCGACCGGCGTCGAGGACGACGATGCGATCGGCCAGCACGGCGGCGTCGACGGGATCGTGGGTGATGAGCAGGCGGACGCCGGGGAAGCCGGCCAGGTGGCGACGCAGGTCACGGCGGACGTCGTTGCGGGTGGTGGCGTCGAGGGCGGCCAGGGGCTCGTCGAGCAGGAGCAGCTTCGGCTCCAGGGCGAGAGCCCGGGCCAGAGCCACCCGCTGGGCCTGCCCGCCCGACAGCTCGTCGGGACGGGCCAGCTCGCGCCCGGCCAGGCCGACCCGTTCCAACCAGCCGGCGGCGAGGCACCGGGCCTCGGAGCGGGGGTGGCCACGGTGGCGGAGCCCGAAGGCGACGTTGTCGAGGGCGTCGAGGTGGGGGAAGAGCAGGTTGTCCTGGAACACCACGCCGACGGGGCGGCGCTCGGGCGGGACGTAGGTGCCTTCGGCGGCATCGTCGAGCACCACGCCGTCGAGGGTGATCCGCCCACCCGACAGCGCCCGCAGCCCGGCCAGGGCCCGCAGCAGGGTGGTCTTGCCGGCCCCGTTCGGCCCCACCACCGCAGTGGTGGTACCAGCCTCGATGTGCACTTCGGCGTCGAGGGTGAACCCGCCGAGTTCGACGCCGAGTTGCGCGTCCAGGCTCATCGCCCACGGCGGGTCATCGGGCCGTGAGCCAGCGATCACGCAGGCCGATGAGCACGGCAAGGGAGATGACCAGGAGCACCAGCGAAAGGACGATGGCCGAGTCGGGATTCGAGCCCTCCAGCTTCACGTAGACGAACAGGGGCAGGGTCTGGGTGCTCCCCTGGAGGTTGCCGGCGAAGGTGATGGTGGCGCCGAACTCCCCGAGGGCGCGGGCCCAGCACAGCACCGTGCCCGCCACCAGCGAGGGGGTCACCAGGGGCAGGGTGACCCGGCGGAACACCGCGAACCGTCCGGCTCCCAGGGTGCGGGCCGCCTCCTCCAGCCGGCGGTCGGCGCTGCGGAAGGCGGCCTCCAGGGTGAGGACCAGGAACGGCATGGCCACGAAAGCCTCGGCGACCACCGCCCCGGCGGTGGTGAAGGGCAGGTTGACGCCGATCTTGTCGAGCTGACCACCGACGATGCCCCGCCGGCCGAGGGCCAGGAGCAGGGCCACACCGCCAACCACGGGGGGCAGCACCATGGGCAGGGTGGTGAGGGCCCGGACCACGCGCTTGCCCGGGTAGTCGACCCGGGCCTGGACCCAGGCCAGGGGCACGCCCAGGACAAGGGCGATGCCCGTGGCCGACAGCGACGTGACCAGTGACAGCCGCAGCGCGTCCCGTGCCGGCGCGCTGCGCAGCTGATCCCACGCCGAGGACCACGGCGCCCGCCACAGCAGCCCGGCGAGGGGCAGGGCGAAGAGGAGTGCGCCCACCGTGGCGGCGATCACGGGCAGCAACGGTGCCCGGTCGGGTATGCCCGGGCCCCGCCGGCGCCGGCGTGCCACCGACGCCGGCGGATCGACAGCCGCCATGGATCAGCCGGCAGCGATCTCGATGACGACGCTGGTCGCCTTGACGGCCGCCACCGCCAGTACCCCGGGGACGAGGCCGAGCTCATCGGCGGCCTCCCGGGTCATCATCGACACCACCCGGTGCGGACCGGCCTGGATCTCGACCTGGGCGGCGACGGTGTCCCTGACCACCCTGGTCACGATGCCCGGGAAGCGGTTGCGGGCCGATCGGCCGATGACGGGCGCGGCCTCGGGGGCGTCGGTGAGCTCGACCGCGAACCGGGCCAGCGCCTCGCCGTCGATGACGCGCCGCCCACCTTCGCTCCGGGTGGCCTGGAGCCGCCCGCCGTCGACCCACCGCCGCACCGTGTCGACGCTCACCCCGAGCAGCTCGGCGGCCTGTCCGATCTTGTACGAAGGCATGGTGAGCACCCTAGAACTGGCAGGAGCCAGGCAGGATGGGCCACGTGCGGGCGCCTGCCGGAGGGGACGGCGTGGAGTGGTCGGGCTGAGCCGGCCGATCGATCACGAGTCAGGCGGCGGGCAGAAAGCCGCGCTGGTGCAGCGCCGTCTGGCCGGCGCCCTTGACGACCGAATCGACGAAGGCCGCCGCCGCGGCGTGGTTCTTGGCGGCGGTGACGACGGCGATCGGGTACTGGGCGATCACGTTCTGGGCGTCGGGGATGTCCACGCCCTGGCCCTTGGAGCCGGCGGCGTTGACATCGGTCACGTAGACGATCGAGGCGTCGGCCTCGCCGCTGGTGACTTTGGCCACCGCGGCCTTCACGTCGACCTCCTTCGAGACCGGCTTCACCGTCACGCCCGCCGCGGCCAGGGCCTGGGCCCCGTACTTGCCGACCGGGACGGCGTCATCGCCGAGGACCACCTTGAGATCGCTGCGGGACAGGTCCGACAGGGCCTTGACGCCCTTGGGGTTGCGCGGCGCCACCAGGATATCGAGCCGGTTCTTGGCGAAGGTCACGGGCGCCTCGATCAGGCTGGCATCGCGCAGCTTCTTCATCGTGTCCGTGTCCGCGGTTGCGACGACGTCGGCTGGCGCGCCCTGCTGGATCTGGGTGACAAGGGCACCCGAGCTGCCGAAGCTGTACGTGACGGTCAGGGCGGGATCGGACGTCTTCAAGGCGGTCTGCAGATCGTTGAACGACTCGGTGAGCGATGCCGCGGCGAACACGGTCACCGAACCGGTCGCCCTCGACGCCACCGAGGTGGGGGCCGCCGCGGTTGGGGACGCGGTGTCGGACCCACATGCCGATGCGACGGTCAGCAGCGACAGCGCCAGAACAGTGACCAGTCGGAAACGGCGGGGCAACGGGACCTCCTCGGCAGGGTCGCACCTCACGGTGCAGGAACGCCCCCGCACTGTAACCATCATTTGCAAGATCATACGGTTGTCGGGCTTGCAGACCTGATGTCGATCAACCAGCAGCTCCGTATATGCAGGCCGCCTCACGCCGAGCACTGCCACCCGTCCCGCCCGCACTCAGCGCGACGCCCTCGGTAGGCCTGCGGGCGCCGAGCTCCCGTACCCGTAGAGCTCGAGCGTTGCGCCTCCCGTCACACGGGCCCGGTCCACGGGAACGAGGTGCGGCCTCATCTCCTCGACGTGATCCAACGCGTCCATCGATCCGCGGGTACTGAGCTCACAGGCCCTCCGGCCGGTCCGAAGGCCAGTTGGGCTGAAACAGAGGCGGAGGGGCCGTTTGACCTGGCCATTTCCACAAACGTGCAGGTCAGAGGGTACGTGTGGTGCCGTCGAACGTCGCTGAGTTCCGCTGAATGACGCGGAAAGGTCCCCCCTCAAAGTCCCCCCTCGGCAGGAAAGGTGCCACTAGAATCAGACTCGGGCGGTAAGACCCTCTTCTCCGATTGGGCTGAGCAGTTCGTCGCCATGCGTGTCGGGTGTTGCCTGAGTTCGGCCACCGGCCGATCGGCTCCATCACCCAGCCCGAGATCCGAGCTTGGGTGGCGACCATGACCAAGGCCGGGTGCAACGCCGGCAGCGTGAAGCTGCGCTACGAGACCCTGTCCACGATCCTGCGGGCCGCCGTCGATGCCGAAGTCATCCGTCGCTCCCCCTGCTTTCGCGTCGGGTTCCCCCGCTACGAGCGCAGCGAGATGCGACTGCTTTCCCTTCCCGAGATCATCAACCTGTCGAACACGATCGACGTGCGGTACAAGGCACTGGTCCTGCTGGCTGGCACCGGGGCCTTCGCATCGGCGAGTTGGGGGCGCTACGAGGGAAGCGGATCGACTTCATGCGTGGCACGGTCGAGGTCGCCGAGAACTTGATCCTCGACAACGGCCGACCGGAGTTCGGTCCCCTGAAGACGAAGGCGAGCCACCGTATAGTCCCGGTCCCCCGCCAAACCTTGGCCGCGCTGGAGGATCACGTCGAAGGGTTCGGGGTCGGCCGTGACGACCTGGTGTCCACGTCCGTGGCCGGCAGCATCCTGCGCGCCTGCCAGTTCCGTCGGCGGCATTTCCATCCTGCGGCCGAGCTGTCTGGGCTGGCGCCCTTGCGGCCACACGACCTACGCCACAGCGCCATTTCGCTCTGGATCGCGAGCGGCGCCAACCCGAAGGTCGTCCAGGCCAAGGCCGACCACGCCTCCATCAAGGTCACCTACGACCGGTACGGCCACCTCTTCCCCGACTACGACAACAAGGCAACCCGACACCTCGAAGCCTCTGGGACGAGGCCACTCCGCAAACCAACGTCGTCGCCCTCCGGTCACGCCAGGACGCCCGCAAGTAGTGCTCCGCGCCCAGGGCGATCAGCTCAGGTGACGGCAGAGCGAAGCAGGTGAGCGTTGGCAGCTACGGACCCCGGCTGCGGGCGGAGGTGAACGACGCCGTCGCGTTGTACGTCCACCACCTCGACGACGGCGGCCGACTGGTCGTTGCCGGCCACAATAAACGCGCCGGCTACTACCCGCGCCGGGTCGTCGGCTTCGCTCAGGAGCGACCAGGGAAGCCCGGTGTCGTCCTGACTGGCGAAGTCGACCCAGATGTCGATCGGTTGACTCATCGCACTACCGCTGTTCCTGGTCGTAGTGGGGGTTCTCGATCACCTCATTGTCGCACGATCGGAGCCGTATGACGCCGTCGTCAAGGCTGGGCAAGATCACCGTGTAGTGAGGTCGACGGAAGGTCGGCCGCAGTTCGAGGCCAGCAGCACGGATGGCGCCGGCGGTCATGAGGGTGAGCTTCGCCGAGCCACGGAGCGGACCGGCGGCGACCTGGCGAAGGCCGACAGGGTCGGGAGCGGCCAGCACGGAGACGCCGTACTCTCCGAAGCGAAGGAATGTGAGCCGCGCGTCGTGGCGCAGCGAGTCATCAGCCAGCAAGCCTCCGCGCACGACGACCAGCGCATCGTCGGCCAGCTGCTCTCGACGAACCCTCACCGTTCAGCCACCCGGCGATCCACCCCGATTCGCGTGGGCTGGCCGGGGGTCTGAATGGGAGCTCGCCTTGTGCAGTCCCCTCGACACGCTGGAGACCATCGTGCCGAATGCCGTTGATGACGCCACCTCGCCCGGGTCGCCAGAAGCGGATCGGGCGAAGGAGCACGTGGCCCCAAGCCAGGAGTTCCCGGGTCGGCAGGGACCCGGCAGACCGAGCCCCTGTTGGAGATGGTGAGCCATCGAGGCCCCACGCGCTCTGCCTGACCGAACCCGATGTTGCGAGCCACAGCAGTCATGCCCAGGCCCCCGGACCGGTCCCCTTGACAGCCTTTCTGCGGTTGAAATCGTCCAAAAGTCCCCCTGCGGGTCTCCCTCAGACTAGATGCACTCTGCAACACCGCAGGTCAGACGCCCTGCGGCCGATCCGATGGCCAGTTGGGCTGGAAGACATGCCATTGTTCCGGCGCGGCGCGGATCAGGTCCTCGAGCTCCCGGGCCAAGGTCTGGGTCACGGCGGCGACCCCGCCTTCCATCGGGATGGGCGGTCGGACGACGGCGTGATGGCCGGCGCCCCGGAAGTAGACCGCGGTGGGCAGGAGGGGCGCTCCCACATGGGAGGCCAGGGTCGCCGGTCCGCCCGGGAGCGTCGTGCGTTCGCCGAAGAACTCGACATCGACCCCGCCACCGGCGATGTCGCGGTCCGAGACCAGCGCCACGATCTTGTTCGCCCGCAGGGCCCGGACGACGGACATCCCGGCCGAGCGGTTGAGAGGGATCACGGTGAAGCCCTGCGACCCCCGTAGCTCGGAGAACCACTCGAACAGCTCGGGCGGCTCCAGCGCCTCCACCACCACGGTCAACGGAAAGCCCTGCCGGACGAACCACGAACCTCCGACCTCCCACCCGCCCACATGGGGAAGGGCGAGGATGGCGCCACGACCGGCGTCGAGGGCGGTGCGGATGTGCTCCAGCCCCTCGATGGTGAAGGTGGCGTCGACGGTCGCCGGATCCATCATGGGGAGGCGGAGCGACTCCATCCAGTACCGGGCGTAGGAGGCGAACGCTTCCCGGACGGCCCGGTCCCTCGCCGCCCCCTCGAGGACCACTCCCCTGGCCCGGGCCTGGTGCCGCGCCACCACGCGGCGGTCGCCCTCGGAGCCCGGCAGCCGGACGACGGCGGCGGAAAGGGCCCGCGAGACCGGCACCGCCGCCCGCGGTGGCAGGGCGGCCGCCGCCCGGGCGGCCAGGCGGATGTAGTGGAACTGGCGACGCTCCCACCACGCCTTGGCGCGGGAGACGCTCGAGGCGCCTACGGCCGGGTGCGGGTCCGGCGCCAGCTGGCAGCCTGGGACGGAGAGGCCCGGCGGGCGCTCCATCGACCGGCGTCAGCGGGACGATCCGCCAGCCGCGGGCGCCGGCCGTCGGAGCCGAATCCCACCGAGGGCCGCAGGGCCGACCAGCGGCCGGCCGGGCGGTCGCCGCCGGCCCGCCGCCCGGTGACGGTGGTGCTGGCCTGGCGCCACACCATCATGAACCGCTGGACGGCGGTGAGGATGGTGAGGCCGAGCATGAGCCACAGCATGGGGACGAGGATGGCGCCGAACAGCAGGCCGAGGCCGACGGCGATCATGCGCTCGGCCCGCTCCATCAGCCCACCGCGGGCGGTGAAGCCGAGCGACTCGGCCCGGGCCCGCTCGTAGGAGACCAGGTTGGAGGCGCCGAGGATGGCAAGGGGCAGCAGGGCGACGTGCACCCCGAACTTGGGCGTGGACGCCAGGTACCAGCCCAGGCCACCGAGGACGAGGGTGTCGCTGACCCGGTCGACCACGGAGTCGAAGAACGCGCCCCGGGGCGACGCCGTACCCGATGCCTTGGCGACCGCGCCGTCGAGCACGTCGGGGACGGCGGACGCCGCCAGGAGGCACCAGCCGACGAAGAGCCAGCCCCGGCCGATGGCCACGGCACAGGCTGCGGACAGGACCAGGCCCAGGACGGTGAGCTGGTCGGCACTGATGCCGGCCTTCTCCAGGCCAGAGCCCACCGGGCGCAAGCCCCGCTCCACGCCTGCTCGGCACCGCTTGTCGAACATCCGACTCCTCTAGCCAAGAAGCAAATTGGTCCGTCAGGAGAATTCTCCCCCTTCAAGCTACCAGGGGCGCCCGGTAAGCTGACGCTTCCGTATCGGTCCTGTGCAAACGGCGGCCCTCCGCCGACGAGAGCAGCGAGGCGCCCGTGAAGAGCTTCCCTCCCGCCAAGATCCGCAACGTCGCCCTCGTCGGGCACGGGGGCGCAGGCAAGACCAGCCTGGCCGAGGCCCTCCTGTTCTGCGCCGGGGCCATCTCCCGGATGGGTCGGGTGGAGGACGGGACCACCACCACCGACTTCGACCCCGAGGAGGTCCGGCGCCACCTGTCGCTGTCCCTCGCCCTGGCTCCCCTCGAGCACGACGGGTTCAAGATCAACCTGCTGGACGCCCCGGGCTACGCCGACTTCGTGGGTGACATGCGCACCGCGCTACAGGTCGCCGACCTCGCCGTGGTGGTCGTGAGCGCGGTCGAGGGTGTCGAGGTGCAGACCGAGGTGGCCTGGCGCATCGCCAGCGAGCTCGGCATGCCCCGGATGTTCTTCGTCAACAAGCTCGACCGGGAGCGGGCCAGCTTCGAGCGCACCCTCGACCAGCTTCGCGAGCGCTTCGGCGCCGGCGTGGCCCCCCTCGAGTTGCCGATCGGCGAGGAGGCGTCGTTCCGGGGCATCGCCGACCTGCTCACCGACACCGCAGTGCTCTACGACGGCGGACCGCCGTCCGCCATGAGTCAGCCCACGTTCGGCGAGATTCCCGAGGACATGGCCGCCCGTGAGCACCAGGTGCACGACAACCTGGTCGAGGGCATCGTCGTCGCCGACGACGACCTGATGGAGCGCTACCTCGACGGCGACACGATCACGCCCAAGGAGCTGGAGGACACCCTCGCCAAGGGCGTGGCCGAGGCCAGCGTCTTCCCCGTCGCGTGCGGTTCGGCCACCAAGATGATCGGCATCGACCGCCTGGCCCAGCTGATCGTCGAGGTCGGTCCCTCACCGCTCGACCGGCCGCCGGTCACGGTGGAGTCGCCCGCGGGCCCGACCGACGTCGCCCCCGACCCCGCGGCCCAGCCCCTCGCTCTGGTGTACCGCACCGTCTCCGACCCCTACGTCGGCAAGGTGTCGTTCCTCAAGGTGCTGTCGGGCACTATCCGGCCGGACAGCACCCTGAGCAACCCCCGCACCCACGCCGACGAGCGCCTCCACGGCCTGTTCACCATGCGGGGAAAGGAGCAGGACGGCGTGACCGAGCTCACCGCGGGCGACATCGGCGCCGTCGCCAAGCTGTCGAACACCTCGACGGGCGACACCCTGGCGCCCAAGGGCACGCCGGTCACCCTGCCGGCCCCGGCGCCGGTCAAGCCGGTCCTCACCTTCGCCATCCGGCCCAAGTCCAAGGGCGACGAGGACAAGCTGATGACGTCGCTCCACCGACTGCAGGACGAGGACCAGGCCCTGCAGGTGCGGCGGGACGACGAGACCCACCAGACCCTACTGTCCGGCATGGGCGACACCCACCTGTCGATCGTCATCGAGCGCCTGCACCGCAAGTTCGGCGTCGAGGTGCTCACCGAGGACATCCGCGTCGCCTACCGGGAGACGATCACCGGCTCGGCGGAGGCCGAGGGGAAGTACAAGAAGCAGACCGGTGGCCACGGCCAGTTCGGCGTCGCCTTCCTCCGGGTCGACCCGATGGCGCGGGGCGGGGGTTTCGAGTTCGTCGACAAGATCGTGGGCGGCGCCATCCCCCGCCAGTTCATCCCGGCGGTGGAAAAGGGCGTGCTGGAGACGATGTCGACCGCGGGCGTGTTCGGGTACCCCGTGGTCGACGTGCGGGTCACCGTGTTCGACGGGAAGTTCCACCCCGTCGACTCCTCCGAGATGAGCTTCAAGATGGCGGCGTCCCTCGGCTTCCGCGACGCCATGGCCAAGGCGGGGCCGGTGCTGCTGGAGCCCATCTCGCTGCTGGAGGTCACCGTGCCGTCCGCCTACCAGGGCGACGTCATGGGCGACCTGAACTCCAGGCGGGGCCGGGTCCAGGGGACCGAGGCCGTCGGGGCCGGCGAACAGATGGTGACGGCACTGGTGCCGACCTCGGAGATCCTGCGCTACGCGATCGACCTCCGGTCGCTCACCGGTGGCCGTGGGCGCTTCGACGTCGGCCACGACCATTACGACGTGCTGCCCGCCCACCTCGTCGACAAGGTGACCAGGGCGAGCGCGGAATGAGCGCCCCCGAACCGCCGTGCCAGGAATGCGGCTTCGACTACGAGGCGCTGGCGCCCGCCGCCATCCCCCCTGCCATCCGATCGTTTGCCAAGCGCTACCGCGCCCCGCTGAGCCGGTTCCTACCCGGCGAGGACGGTGACGCGCTCGTCCGCCTGCGGCCCGAGCCCGACACGTGGTCGGCGCTCGAGTACGCCGCCCACATCCGGGACGTCTTCGCCAACTACGCCGGGTGGATCGAGCTCACGATCGCCCAGGACCGCCCCATCCTGGAAGGATCCGGCCCCGAGGAGCTCGCCGCGCTGCGCCACTACAACGACGACGACCCCGCCGTCGTCGCCGACGCGGTCTCCGCCAACGCCGAGCGCCTGGCCGCGGTCGTCGAGACGGTCCCGGACGACGGCTGGGAGCGGGTCGGCCTTCGAGGGGACCACGAGCGGTCGGTGCTCCTCAGTGCCCGCCGGGCGGTCCACGAGGGGAGCCACCACCTGCTGGACATCGGCCGGGGCCTTCGAGCCGTACGCGACCGGCGCAAGGCCGCCGGCGGGGCCTGAGGCCTCCCATGGCACTGCACAAGGGCAGCTCCGGCACGCATGCCCGGCACAACGGGGCCAACCCGCTCGTGGTGGCCACCAACCCGATCGTGGCGTCGGACGTCGAGCCACCGCGGGACCGCCTCGGCGAATCGCCGGTCCCACCCGACGTCGCCTATCAGCTGGTACACGACGAGCTGCTCCTCGACGGGAACGCCCGGCTGAACCTGGCCACGTTCGTCACGACGTGGATGGAGCCCCAGGCCGAGCGGTTGATGGCCGAGTGCGTCGACAAGAACATGATCGACAAGGACGAGTATCCCCAGACCGCGGAGCTGGAGGGCCGTTGCGTCCGGATACTGGCGAACCTGTGGCATGCGCCCGACCCGGTCGCCGCCATCGGCTGTTCGACCTGTGGCTCGAGCGAAGCGTGCATGCTCGCCGGGCTGGCGCTCAAGCGCCGCTGGAGCAGGAAGGGCGGCGGGCAAAGGGGCAGCCGGCCCAACCTGGTCATGGGCGCCAACGTCCAGGTCTGCTGGGAGAAGTTCTGCAACTACTGGGAAGTCGATGCACGGGTGGTGCCCATGGAAGGGGACCGGTTCCACCTCTCCGCCGAGGAGGCCGTCGCCCGCTGCGACGAGAACACCATCGGTGTGGTCGCCATCTTCGGCTCGACGTTCGACGGCAGCTTCGAGCCGATACGAGATATCGCCGCTGCCCTCGACGCCCTTGAGGCAGAGCGGGGCATCGACGTACCGATCCACGTCGACGGGGCGTCGGGCGCCATGATCGCCCCGTTCCTCGACCCCGACCTCGAATGGGACTTCCGGCTGGCCCGGGTGGCGTCCATCAACACCTCGGGTCACAAGTACGGGCTCGTCTACCCCGGTGTGGGGTGGATCGTCTGGCGTGACCACGACGCGCTGCCCGAGGAGCTGATCTTCAAGGTGAACTACCTCGGCGGCGAGATGCCCACCTTCGCCCTGAACTTCTCCCGGCCGGGCGCCGAGGTGGTCGCCCAGTACTACACCTTCCTGCGCCTGGGCCGGGAGGGCTTCCGCGCCGTCCAGCAGTCGGCACGAGACGTGGCCACGAGCCTGGCTGCGGGCATCGCCGACCTCGGCCCGTTCCGGTTGCTGACACGCGGGGACGAGCTGCCGGTGTTCGCGTTCACGACCACGGACGACCAGCCGTTCAACGTCTTCGACGTGTCCCGCCGCCTCAAGGAGCGGGGCTGGCTGGTGCCGGCCTACACGTTCCCGGCCAACCGGGAGGATCTGGCCGTGATGCGGGTCGTGTGCCGGAACGGCTTCACCCACGACCTGGCCGGCATACTGCTGGACGACCTGCGGGCCGCCCTTCCGGAGCTGTCCCAGCAACGCGCCCCCCACACGCCGGCGGCGGCGGCGACGGCCTTCCATCACTGAACCGACTGGTCCGCCGGGGTACGACCTCGGCCGCCTACTCCTGCTCGGTCGCTACTCTTGCTCGGTCGGGCGGATCAGCACCTCGTTGATGGCCACGTGGCGCGGGCGGGAGACGATGTACGCGACCGCATCGGCGATGTCCGCGGCCTGGAGCAGCTCGACATCGCCGAAGCGCTTCCGCATGGCCTCCACGATCTCCGGGCGGTTGTGCCCGGCCAGTTCGGTATCGACCGCGCCCGGCTCGACCACGGACACGCGGACGTGTCGGGTCGTCACCTCCTTGCGGAGCGCGTCGCTGAACGCACCGACGCCGTGCTTGGTGGCGTTGTAGACGCCACTACCACTGCGGGTCTCCCGCCCGGCGACCGAGCTGATGTTGACCAGGTCGCTGACCCCCCGACCACCTTCCTCGGCGGCCCGGATGAGGTGCGGCAGGGCCGCGTGCGAGCAGTAGAGCAGCCCGAGGAGGTTGATGTCGACCATCCGCTGCCATTCCTCGACCGGCGCCCCGACGACCGGGCCGAGCAGCATCACACCGGCGTTGTTGACCAGCGTGTCGAGCCGACCGAGCTCGTCGACCGTCCGCTCGACGGCGTCACGGGCCTGCGCCTCCTCGGTGATGTCCGCAGTCACCGCCAGGACCTTCGAACCGCCGTCGCGGAGCCTCCGGGCCAGCGTCTCAAGACGATCCGTACGCCTCGCAGCCAGGGCGACGGCGGCGCCGGCGGCGGCCAGGACCAGCGCGGTGGCCTCGCCGATGCCGCTCGACGCCCCGGTGACCAGGGCAACGGTGCCGTCGAGCGGGCGCTGCCGGTCGCTGGAAGTCACGCGAACCACCCTCTCATCTCGGGGACGGAACCGAACGTCACCATCTCCGCTTTCGTGCGCGGCGAGGTATCGGGGCCACCATGTTGATCCTTTGGCTGTTGATCGCCGCCGCCGGCGTGGGGGCGATCGTGTGGGGTGCCGAAGCCTTTGCAGAGCACCTGGCCGTCGCGTCGGCCCGATTGGGTGTCAGCACGTTCGCCCTGGCGGTGTTGTTGGCGGGGGCGGAGCCCGAGGAGCTGGCCACGGCGGTGACCGCGTCTCTCCGCCATGCCCCGGCCATCGCATTGGGGGACGTGATCGGGGCGAACGTGGCGATGTGCTTGGTGGCGCTGGGCATCGGCGCCGTGCTGTCGCCATTGCCCTTCGACCGCCAGGCGCGCCGCTACGCGCTTTGGGGCCTGCCCGCCGGTGCGCTCGCCGCCGTCGTGGCCTGGGATGGTCGGGTCACCCGTCCCGAAGCCATCCTCCTGATCGGCACCTACTTCGCCTTCGTAGCCACCATCTGGGTACTCGAACGACGCCCGCCGGCGATGGGCGAGACGGCCGAGGTGGGCGAGGCCGCTGCCCCTCCCGCCGGGGGCGCCGGCGCTCGCATCGGTCGCGAGCTCGGCTTGGTCGTCGCCGGGGTCGCGGCCATGGCGATCGGCGCCACGGCCCTGGTCGAGGGCGTGCGCCGGGTCAGCAACGTCGAGTCCACCCAGACCCGGCTCGGCCTCGTCGTGGTCGGCTTCGCCACCGCGTTCGAGCTCGTCGTGCTGGCCTGGTCTGTCTCTCGTCGTGGGATCAGCGCCGCCGTGGTGGCAGGCGTCGTCGGGTCGTTCACCTACAACGCCACCATGACCCTCGGCGCGGGCGCGTTGGCCCATCCCTTGCAGGTGGTGCACGCCGGGCAGCTCCACGGACCCTGGCTGATGATGCTGGCCGCGCTCGCCATCGTCGTCGCACTGGCGTGGCCGAGCCAACGCCTCAGGCGTCCGGCGGGCGTCGCCTGCCTGGCTCTCTATGTCATCTTCGTGGCCGTCGTCGCGCTCGCTTGACGACATGTCCCTGATTGCACCGAGCATCGCCCGCCATGAGCATCAGGGTCGGACAGCCATCGGCCTCCCAGGCGGTTTCGGCGAGCCCCATCACCGGACCCGGCGATGCGACGACTGAGCCGCCCCTCAGAGGCACGGCGCCCGCGC